>JBBRUN010000228.1:0-8511 GCA_038247765.1 Gemmatales bacterium
GACGCCCTTCTCCGTTTTCTCGATCACCATCTTCATCTTCTTGCCGTGCTTGAACGCCTCGGCAAAGAGCGGATCCCAGTATCGCACACCCTTCCCAGATTTCAGCCGCTCGTACATCGCCGGAACGTGTTCTTGGATCTTCTTCACGACCTCAGGCTTGTCTGACTCGGTCACGGTCTCGACTCCGCTGTCCAGCTTCTTCACCGTCCGCTTGATGGCCTTGTGGTTCTCCAGCAAGAAGTGGAACGTATCCCGGTCGGCGACGAATGCACCGTCCTTTCCGCCGGGGCCTTTCCCCTTCTGAGTTTGCTCCTTGAGCGCGTCGGCGACGGGCTTCGGTCCGGGGCCAACCGGTTTTTCAGTACTCGCGCACTTGCCACAGCAACCGCCTTTGGGGGCCGGCTTCGGCGGGCCGGCCGCGACAGCTGCCCAAGCAAAGGTGGTGACGAGGGAGAACCCGGCCAGCGAACGGCGCAACGCATGGGAAAGAAGCACAGTTGGAACTCCGAATGGGAAATAGGAAAAAACGCAGGGGCAAGACCTACCGCGATCGGCACCCTTGGGATTCAGGAGCCACAATCAGCCAGACCCCGCCGACCGCGGCCAGTGCCACGAACCACGGGTCGATGGCGATAGCGAGGATGCCGCCGACCAACGCGAGGCCACCGGCAAGAACGCAGGTCATCCTGTGAACCCGCCGGGAGTCGGTGTTTCCCACTTGCGGCGACCGCTCTGTCCCGAGTACTTCAGCCATGGTCATCCCCCTACGGGTTATAGACGATTACTGCACACATCACTGATCCGCGAATTCGCTTTCGGTTACAAGATTTCGTACAATCTAGTCGTCACCTGCGAGTAGGCGCCGGTCGGGAGAGCGCGTCGAGTTTGGTCTGCAGAAGTCCGGCACTCGGAAGCCCGACGATTCGATCCGCGAGTTCGCCGCCGCGGAAGAAGAGTAGGGTCGCTATGCTCGACACACCGTAATGCCCCGCCAACTCCGATTCGTTATCCACATCCACTTTGACGAACTTCACGGCACCATGGTACTTGTCCGCAAACCGTTCCAGCACCGGGCCAAGAACCATGCAAGGACCACACCAATCCGCGTAAAAATCCACGACGACGGGCGAATTTGCAAAATGTACTTGGTATCCGAAATCTGCTGCGGAAACGGACATCAGACGGAACATGGTCGGTTCTCCGGTTGTGCTGGCGAAAGAATGTAATCCAATAGACCTGATCCGCAAGCCTGATAACGGTTACACTTTCTTGTGGGCCAAGTGCGTGTAACTTTTCAGCCAGTCGCGGATCTGCTCCCTAGCAGCAGCGTCTAACGCAGATGGCATTCTCAAGAACCGTGGAACAGACCCATGCATCGGAACTATTTCGGTTTGGCAGTGGTGGCGGTCGTAGGAATCGCCACCTTCGCGACCTCGGCCTTCGCGGCGGAGCACACGAAGGACACCGTAGCCGAGGTGAAGAAAGCCATCGAAAATGACAAAGCCGTGCTCGTCGATGTCCGCGAAGCGGGCGAGTGGCAGGACGGGCATCTGAAAGGTGTCAAGCACGTCGCATTATCCGACTTGAAGGCGGGCATTTCGGCCGACAAGCTGAAAGAGCTAATTCCCGGCGACAAAGTCGTCTACCTTCACTGCGCCTCGGGCCAGCGCTGCCTGAAAGCGGCCGAGTTGCTAAAAGCGGCCGGGTACGAAGTCCGTCCGCTCAAGAGCGGCTACAACGATTTGCTGAAGGCCGGCTTCCAAATAGCCAAGTGATCGGGCAAACCGTTCGGACAAAATTGCCCGATCAACACGTTTACTTCGCCCAGGCTGCTCAAAAGCAGCCACGACGATGTTTTTTCCGATCTTGGTCTTGGAGCCCTTGATGGATGCTGTGATTTATCCGGTCAACGACTTCGGCCCACTGATGAAAGGGCTGGTGATCGGGGGGTTGGGCATCTTTCATGTCTTCACGGCCCACTTCGCTATCGGTGGGGGGATGCTGCTGTGTTACTTTCAGTGGCTCGCGATGACCGGGCGATCTAAGTCGGCACGCATCTTCATGGACGGCTATTTCCGGTACCTGGTGCTTATCAGCTTCGTCACGGGGGCGCTCACCGGGGTCGGCATGTGGTTCACCAGCATTCAGGTCAGCCCCGTCACCATCGGGTTGATGATCGACGAATTTCACTGGCTGTGGGCGGTCGAGTGGACATTCTTCTGCCTCGAAGTAGTCGCCGGTTATGCAGCCTTCAAGTACGGTCACCTCCTAACCGACCGCGCTAGACTCACCTTGCTCGCCCTCTATTCATTCGCCGCTTGGATGAGCCTGTTCTGGATCAATGGTATCCTTTCCTTCCAACTCACTCCTGGCGCGTGGCTCGAAAGCCGTTCGATCTGGGACGCCTTTTTCAACCCGACCTTCCTACCTTCGTTGTTGTACCGCACGATTGCCGCACTCGTGGTGGCATCCTTGGTCGCGATGGTCCTCATCAACTTGGCCCCGGCATTCAGCCGCGATCAGCGGGAGGAACTCGTCCGCCGGGCCGCGTGGTTGATGGCCCCGATGGCACTCATGCCCGTGCTCGGCGTCTGGTTCGTCGCGGCCATGCCGCCGGATAGCCGCGAGTGGATCATGGGCGGATCGATCGCGATGACACTGATGATGAACATTGCGGTCGGAGCTTCAGCCGTGATCGGCGTGTACGCTTTGGTCGGGTTGCTCCGCAACAAGTTGTACGTGAATGGAGCCACGGCCACAGTGCTGTGCCTACTCGCCTTCGCCGCGACGGCTGGAGGGGAGTTCGTCCGGGAAGGGGTGAGGAAGCCTTACACCATGCGGGAGTTGCTCTACTCCAATTCGGTTCGCCCGGATCAAGTGGCGGCGCTCCGCGAACACGGTCTTTCGGAGTCGGATCCGTTTCCGCTACGGAACGAGGAAGAATTGCCGAAAGTCGAAGGAAAACCGCATCCACTGCTTCGAACGGGCGGACTTGTGTTTCGAGAGCAATGCAGCGTCTGCCACACGCTCGGCGGAGTAAACTCCCTACCCGGACTGACCAAGGGATGGGATTCGGACATGAAGCGGCAAAACTTCGCCAAACTTCAGAAACTCAAGCCGTTCATGCCGCCATTCGCGGGAACCCCCTACGAACTCGAATCCCTCGTCCAGTTCGTGGAGTGGGTGGACCAAGGGCGACCGGGAACCTGGCCGGAACCCGCGAATCCGGGGGATCACGCCGATCGTTTGGTTCGCATCCGCCGTTGGCTCGACGAGGCGGGTACACAACCGGCTCTGACCCGCGCGGGACAGTCGGCGAAAGGAGGCCGCTGATTGATACGCCATTCCCGTTCGGGCTACCCCTTCCGACAGCCTTCTATTTGACGGTTTACGTCGTCACCTTGGTGATCCACGTCGTGTTCATGAACTACGTGCTCGCCGGCACCGGCTACTTGGCCGTCTCGTACATGCGGACCGGCGGTCGCAACTTGGGAGAATCCGCAAAGGTCATAAAAGAGTGGACGCCATTCTTGCTCTCCGGGGCCATCACAGCCGGCGTCGCGCCGCTGCTTTTCGTGCAGATCCTTTACAAGCAGGGCTATTACACCGCGAACCTGCTTCTCTTCAACCGCTGGATGGCGATCCTCCCGGTACTCATCATCGGGTTTTACGCCCTCTACCTGCTCAAGTCCGGGTGGCTGAGCCGCCGGGCAACCTGGGTCGCGTCCGTCGTCGCCCTGCTCCCGATTTTAAGCGTGGCTTTTACCGGATACTCATGGACCGAGAACCACTTGCTGAGCGTCCGAGATCCTGCATTCTGGGGCAACTTCTACAGCACCCGCGCCCAGATCTACACGGAACCGCAACTACTCCCTCGCCTGCTGGTTTGGGCGAGTGGTTCCATCCCGACATTCGCCCTGATTCTCGCCTGGCAGCACTGGTACCGCGGAGATGGTCAGCCCACCCAACTCGCAAGACTCGCCGGAAGCGGCCTGTTTCTTGCAGCCACGGCAGCGGCAGGGTATTATCTGGTAACGGATGAACGCACGCGAATGGCGTTCGTTACTCCACTGGCCGTCCCTTATTTCGGTGCGGCGTGTGCCGGGCTGATTGCTCAGGCCGTCGGATGGGGTTGGATTTACAGGAGTGCCCGGCTGGATCTCAAGCGGCTAATCTTTCCGACCGCCGGGCTGTTGTTGACGGTGGTCGGAATGACCGTGTGCCGAGAGTCCGTACGCATTGCGGCCCTAGGGCCTGTGCGGTTTGAGGCCCTGTTTTCGATCCATGCCGAAGCGTTTTCGAAGAGTGGATTCCTGATCTTTCTTGCGTTCTTTGTCCTCAATGCCGGGCTCATCGGATATGTGTTTTGGCTTGTGCGGCACCGGACAAGGTCGCCGGAGACGGTGGACGCCGCTCTGGTCCCAGGAGAATAGAATCGCAGTCAGAGGATCGGAGCGAAGACCGAAGGCGAAACACCCGGATGGCAGTCTCACCTTCAACTCAATCTGAATCGCTGGCGGAGAACGACCTCGCTCTCATCCGCCACGCGAAGTCCGGCGACTTCGGCGCATTCGAAGCGCTCGTCGGGCGCTTGCAAAATCGTGTTTACGGTGTGGCCTATCGCATCCTCGGTCAAGTCCAAGACTCCGAGGATGTCGTTCAGCAGACTTTCCTAAGCGTGATCGAACACATCGGAAGCTTTCGTGGGGAGTCTTCGGTGGCCACGTGGGTGCTTCGGATCGCGACGAACTTCGCGATCAAGGTGCTCCGGAAAAAACGGGGTTTACCGATGACCTCGCTCGACTTGGCGGAGGAGTCGTTTGCCGACGTGCCGCATCCCCTGTATATCGCGGAATGGCGAGAGCCGCCCGAATCGCAGATGGAACGGGCCGAACTCCGCGAACTGATCGACCGAGCCTTAGCAGAATTGGACGACAAATACCGCATCGTCTTCGTGTTGAGAGATATCGAAGGACTGTCCACAGAAGAGACGGCCGACACGTTGGGACTCACAATCAGCAACGTGAAGGTCCGACTGCTCCGGGCACGGATGCAACTCCGCGAGAAGTTGACCCTCGAACTCGGCGACGACGCGACTCGGGTAGAACCGGATCACCGGCACGAATCACCAACGCCGGTCCATTAGTTGCGCGTAACCCGAAGCCGCTGGGCGGATCAGAACTGACAAGCAGGACTCGTAGAGGCGAATCGCTATGACTTGCGAAGATATGCTCAAGGCGCTCAATGAGGTGATCGACGACCAATCGGCGCTCGCCCTGTGCACCGAGTTCGCCGATCACCTGGCCGGTTGCAACCCGTGTCAATTGGTAGTCGATAACATCCGCAAGACGATCCAGCTCTACAAAGCCGGGGAACCCTACCCGATGCCCGAGGCTTTCCAGGACCGTTTTCGAGCAGCGCTGAAGGCGAGATGGAAGCAGAAATTCCCCGATGCGACGGTGTGAATCGCGATTGCCCGACAAAATCGAAGTAGCACCAGCACGGGAAAGAACATGCCCAAAGCGGTCCAAGTGGGCGAAACAATCCCCGGAATCAGCTTGTCTCGGCCGGACAACACGACTCTGGAGCTGTCGGAAGGATCCGCCACACTGCTGCTCGTCTTCCTGCGGCACCTCAGGTGAATTGCTTGCTTGGCGCACCTCGTCGAGGTGCAAGATCGCATCTCGGAAATTCGACTGGCCGGAGCCGATGTCCTCGTCGTAACGCAATCGGCGCCGAGTTCGGTGCCCGCGACGCTGACGACACTGCCCATCGCATGCGACCCCGGGCGACTTGCCTATCGCGCATTCGGGCTGGAACGCGGTCGGTTATCGATGTTTTTCCGACCGCATGTGCTCGCCCGATACGTGCGCCTGATCTTTTCGGGTTGGTTTCCGAAATCTCCCGAATCGGGCGAGGACCTCCTACAACTGGGTGGGGATTTCATCGTCTCCGCCGCGCACAAACTGGTTTTTGCCCACCGGAGCCGCGATCCGGCCGACCGACCGACCGTGGGTGAACTCATACACCAACTTCAGTTACCTATGCAGACTCGATTGTTGGCGACCTCGCCGTCGTTCTGATCCCGCTGGTCGCGAACGCAGTCGAACCCGCCCTCGGCGGCAACTGCCCGGTCTGTCTGGTCGAGATGGCGAAGGTCGTCCCCGGCTCAGACAAGCACGCCGTCACGTTCGACCGGCAGGTGTACTACTTCCCCCTCTGAGAAGGAGAAGGGGATTTTCGCGGCCAACCCCGTCAAGTACGCCCCGGCCCTCCGTGGCGACTGCGTGGTCTGCCGCGTCAACGTGGGCGTGCAGATGCCGGGCAAGGCCGAGTTCGCCGTCATCCACGACAAGCGGGCCTACCTCTTCCCCTCGGCGAAGGAGCGGGATGTATTCAAGGCCGACACGAAGAAGTGCGAGAGGGCGGATGTCGCCCAGGGCGGGTACTGCTCCGTGTGCGTGGTGACGGCTAAGAAGCGGGTGGCCGGGAAGCCCGAGATCGTCAGCGTGTACGATGGGATGCGGTACTACTTCCCCGGCGCGGACGAGAAGAAGTCGTTCGACGCCGACCCGGCCAAGTTTACTCCGGCCCTCGAAGGCGACTGCGTGGTCTGCCTCAAGGACGCCGGCAAGCGGGTCGCCGGGCAGCCGAAGTTCTCCGCGATGCACGACTGGCGAATTTACCTCTTCCCCGACGAGGGGGCTCAGAAGAAGTTCATCGCCGATCCGAAGAAGTACTCGACTGTGGATGTTGCGATGGGCGGCAACTGTGCCGTGTGCGCCAAGATGATGAAGAAGGAGATGCCCGGAAAGGCAGAGTTCACGTCGGTCTACAAGGACCAGCGGTACTTCTTCCCCTCGCCGGCTGCGGCCGCATCGAGGAGTTGGGTGACGTCGGCCATGTGGGTTGAGCTTATCGCGGGGCGACGGCGTCACCTAACTAAAACGGCAGATGGCCGGGATGCGCGGACGAAACTGATCGGGCCGACCAAGCAGTCGCCCGGGCGTGCCGCCCTCCGAACCGCTGTACGGATAATGATCTTCCCCATGAAAAGTGGACGGGGTTTTCGCGAGTATCGGGGTGATGCGAGCGTTCGTACTCGGCGGGGCTGAGGTAGCCCAGCGTGGAGTGGCGACGTTCGCGGTTCCAGAATCCTTCGACCTACTCAAACGGGCTGGACTTGGCGTCCTCGGCGTCGGCGTAGCGGCGATGGTGTGTGAGTTCCGCTTTCAATCGGGCTGAAGACCGCCGCCGTGTTACTGAGCGTCTGCGCCAGCGCGACCCGGCATCGCCTCGACCCGTGGGCGCACCCGATGCACGTCCTGTCCGAGTTGCCCACCCGCTCGGCCGGGGCCGACCTCGCCGACCTGCTGCCGACGCGGCACCGCGCCGCGTGGCGGCGGCCGCCGGTCATTTCTTCTCCGGCGGCTTCGGGGCGACTTCCTTCGGGGCCGGGTACTTGGCCCGCAGTTCCTGGTACTTCTTCACCTCCTCCGGCTTGTTGGTCGCGGTGTACAGCGAGATCAGCCGGTCGAGGGCGTTGGGCATGTAGATGCCGGCCTGCGGCGGGATCGTCTTCTCGCGTTGTTTCAGCCCTTCGTAGCCCTTCAGCAGTAGCGGCTCGGCGTCGGCGTACTTCTTCTGACCCAGCAGCGCACCGCCGAACAGCGACTGCGTGTTGAACGTCGTCCAGGCGTCGGGCTGCTTCTTCTCGCGGATGGTCAGACACTCGCGGAGAAGAGGTTCGGCCTCGGTGAAGGCTTTGGCCTCCAGCAGCGACAAGCCGAGCATCGCCAACTGCCCGGCCAGTTGCGGGCTGTCTTTGGGCAGTTGTTTCCGGACATCGTCGAGCAGTTCACCCAAGAGCCGGCCCGCTTCCGCCGACTTTCCAGCCTTCGTGTACGCATCCAGCAACGCGGGGCCAGCGAAGAGTAGCGTCGGGTGCTTCCTCGAAGCCCGATGGGCTTCCTCGAGAAGCGGGATGGCCTCCGCCAGCCGGCCGGCATCCTTGTAATTCACCCCCAGATTGGCGACCGTCATGAGTGTTTGCGGGTGCACTCGGCCGTGCTTCTTCTCTTGCATTGGGAGCAACTTTTCGAACAGCGGGACGGACTTGTCCAGTTGGCGAAGCGACCAGTAACAAGCCGCCAGGGCGTTCATGCTTTGGAGGGTGTCGGGGTGATCGGCACCCAGTTTGGCCTTCATGAGCTTCAGGGTTTGCTCATAGAGCGGCAGGGCCAGGTCCAGCTTGCCGGTGGCCTGGTAGCCCAACGCCAGGTTGCCCATGCTTATGAGCGTGGAGGGGTGGTCGGCCCCCAGCTTGGCCTTCGTGAGCTTCAGGGTTTCCTCCAGGAGCGGCAGGGCCAGGTCCAGCTTGCCGGCGTCCTTGTAGCCCATCGCCAGGTTGTTCATGCTCGTGAGGGTGGAGGGGTGGTCGGCCCCCAGCTTGGCCTTCGTGAGCTTCAGGGTTTCCTCGTAGAGCGGCAGGGCCAGGTCCAGCTTGCCGGC
>JBBRUN010000229.1:0-8503 GCA_038247765.1 Gemmatales bacterium
ACGGCACGACTTGGCCCAAGCCAAGATCGCTAAGATCGAAGCGCAGACGCAAGTCGAAGCGTTGACAAAGTCGGGCAAGTCGGCGAACGCCAACGCGGCCAAGGCCAAGGCGGAACTCGACGGAGTTCGGGTGGCGCGCGGGCAAGCCGAGGGGGCGCTCGCCGTCGCCAATGCGGAATTCGAACGCGCCCAAGCGGCCGTGACGGAGTTTCAAAAGTTCAAAGGGACGAAGAAGTGTACCGCCTGCGGGCAGCCGCTCACGATGGCGCACTTCTCCGAAGAACTCCGGCTGCGCACCGATGCCGTGACCGCCGCTGCGGCGGCGCAGACCAAAGCGACCGCCGACGTGAAGCATGCGGCGAAAGCCGAAGATGTCGCCGTCGCGGCGGATGCGAAACAGATCGAGACACTGGCGAAACTGCGCGAGGAGTACAAGACCCAAGAAGCCGCGGCGTCGCAAGCGATCCGTGACAGCGACCGCCTGACGAAATCGCTCGATCTCCGCTACGCGGAGATGCCCGAGCCGTACCAGAAGCGGATCGCCCCGAACGCCCCCAAGGATTGGGCCAAGGCGATCTATCCTGAAGCCGGGGACCTCGCCGCGTTGCGGCGCGAAAGTGCCGGCCTCGACGCGGCCAAGCGCCGAAGCGTCGCGGCCGAGGACTCGTTGAAGAAAATCAGCGACCTGCGCACAAGGCTCGACGCGGCCTCGCAATCGCGCGACCGGCTAAAAACCAACTTACCGGGCACCGACATCGCCGACATGCGCCAAGAATTCGCGAGTGCGCAGAGTCGCGAGACGGTGCTGACGAACCAGATCAAAGGCGGCAAGAAAGCGCTCGAACTGCTCGATCGCGAGATCGACAAACTCGGCTCCGATGTCGCCAACGAGAGCCAGTACCTCACCGAACTGACGGGCAAACTCAACGCCGAGAAACTCGCCCTGCAGCACTGCGTCGACACCATCGACAAATGGCTCCGGCAGCTACCGGTGGAATGGCAATCGCGCACCAAAGATGCCGGCCTTCAGCACTACTCCGAGTGGAAATCGGAACTCGACGAACTGGTCGAAAAGAAGACCGAAGCGCGCTACAAGCAACTCGAGCAATCGCGGTTGGGGCTGGAATCGCAGCGGGCCGACGTCGAACGCCTCGTCGCCGAAGCGGGCGACTTCCCGACCGAGGTCCGCGTGCCGCTCGCCGACCTGCAAGCCGCCGTCGCCACGGCGCTCTTGGAATACGACCGCTGCGACCTCGCGCTCCAAGCCGCGCAGAAGGAGAAACTCAAACTCGACGGGTACCTCGAAGCACGCCTCGATCTCGGCCGGCAGTTCAAGGAAGCCGACGGCTTATTCCACCGCTATAAGCTCCTCGCGGAGCTGCTGGGCCGGGATCGCCTCCAGCGCCACCTCGTCCGCCAAGCCGAGCGGCAAATCGTCGAGTACGGCAACGCCGTCCTCGACCGCCTCAGCGGCGGGCAACTTTACCTGCAACTCGCCCGCGGAGACGAAGGCGGTGCCGACAAAGCCCTCGACCTCGACTGCGTCAACCGCGCCACCGGCGGCGAGGCCATCGGCGTCGTGTTCCTCAGCGGCAGTCAGAAGTTCCGCGTCGCCGTCAGCCTCGCCCTCGCCATCGGCCAGTACGCCAGCAAGCAGCACCGTCCGATCGAAAGCGTCATCATCGACGAGGGCTTCGGCTCGCTCGACCGCATCGGCCGGCAGGTGATGATCCAAGAATTGCAGAACCTCCGCGGCCAGTTGAAGTGCATCTTGCTCGTGAGCCATCAAGAAGAATTCGCCGAGGCCTTCGCCGACGGGTACGTCTTCGAACTGCGGGACGGCGCCACCCGCGTCAGCCGGTTCCAGCGCTGATTGGACATCAATTGTCGTGGAATTGGAACCGCCGGATCCGGTTGAGGCCCAACGGGTCGGCTTGGATCCGACGGTAGCAGCCGGCGCAGAGGTCGTAAGTGTTGTCCAGCGGGGCGACGGGCACCGGGATCGGATCCGAGTCGTCGAGCGTTTCGTCCGCTTCCGCGAGCAGATCCTCCATCACATCGACCGGATCGAGGGGCTCGTGTTCGAGCTCGGTGTCGTCCCGCGATTCGCAAATCAGCCGGGCTTCCATGCGGAGCGCGTAGCGGGCGTCCGTCTGAGGGTTGAGTTCGTTCCCGCAGAAATCGCAAGAAAAGTGCTGCATGGGATCGTCACCTCGTGGCTTCCGAACGCGGTCGAGTCGGCCGGGACAATAATGGGGCCGCGATTCGCAATACTAAAGGATTCACGATTTCTACACGGACTGTCAAGCGGAATTTCGTTCGTCTGAGGCAATTCCGGTTGATCGGGCCGTGTCAAGGGGGTCGCGCGCGGATTCTCGCATTTTCCTGAGGGTGCTGACTTGCGCCGCGATTTCGGTAGTCGATAACAGCATGCGGCCCGCTTCCGCCGGTACAATCGGCCCACGTCGCAAGGCCGCTATTCGCGCATCCCCCGGCCCTTTCGACAGCCCGATTCCGCCGAAGCGCCGCACCGCGTCTAAGCCGCCCACTGCCGGACGTCGATACTTTTCCGGACGCGATCGCCGGTTCAGCGGAACCTCGGCACGCGATCGATTTCACGATCAGGGACGGCCCACCGACCACCCCGCACGCCATGGAGGCGGCGGGGCGCCGTGACCCGGCGCCGGTGGACCGCCCCGATGAGGAGACCATCATGAGGATGCGATTCTGCGTTCCCTTGGCCGCGGCCCTCGCCGCGATTCTCGGAACCGCCAGCAGCGACGCCCGCGCCGCGCACTGCGGCTGCACCAGCTACCCGGCCAACGGCTGCGGCACCGAAACCCAAATGCAAACCCGCTACGAAACGGTCCGCGAGACCGTGATGAAACCCGTCACCCGGACCGTCTACCGCGACGAAGTCCGGACGACGATGCGGACCGTCACCGAGACGCAAATGCAGTGCGTCCAAGAAACGGTGAACCGCCCCGTCACGAGCACCGTGTGCAAAGACGTGACCTACACCGTCTGCAAGCCGGTCACCGAAACCCGTATGACCTGCGTCACCGAGATGGTGTGCAAGCCGGTCTGCGAAATCGTGAACAAAGAATGCTCGAAGACGGTCTGCCGGACGGTCTGCGAAACCGCCTACCGCGACGTGCCGACGTGCGTGTCCAAGCGCGTCTGCGTGCCGGAAACCCGCAATGAATGCTTCCAAATCTCGCGCCCCATCTGCGAGACGATCTACACCGACGTGCAAGTGGCCGTGTGCAAGCCCGTCTGCGAAACCGTCGTCCGCGACGTCTGCAAGACCGTCTGCGAACCGGTCACTGAGACCGTCAACAAGCAAGTCTGCAAGACCGTGACGCGGGACGTGACCGAAACCGAAATGAAGTGCGTGACCAAGACCGTGTGCGAACCGGTCACGGCTATGAAGTGCGTCAGCAAGAAAGTGCCGACGACGACCAACGAAACTTACTGCGTCCCCGGCCGCCTGCAATTGGTCCGCGTGCCGAAGTACGAAACCAGCTACGATCCATGCTCGTGCAGCAGCGTCCAAAAACAGTGCGGTACCCGCCTCAGCCTTCAACGCTCGCCCTCGGAAACCAAGACCCGCTGCGTGACGACCTACACGACCGTCAACGAGCAAGTGCCGGTGACGACGTACGTCAAGAAGACTGTCACCGAAAAAGTGCCGACGACCGTTTGCCGCAAGGTGACCGAAAAAGTGATGCAAACCGTCCCCGTCACGACGACGCGCATGGTCAGCAAGTCCGTCGTCGAAAAAGTGGCCACCAAGGTCACCCGCAATGTGACGACGATGGAAACCCAGCGCGTCGCCAAGACCATCAACCGCATCGCCAAAGGCTGCTACGCCGATGCCGGCAACTGCGGCGGAACCCCGACCGCTATGGGCGACGGTTGCGGATGCCACCTCGGCTCCCGCGCCGCCTCGCTGCTGAAGCCGGGCTGCTCGACCTACGGCGACCACGCCAACGGCCGGGTATTCGTCGAAGGCAAATCGTGCAACCGCACCGTTACGGTCAACACGATGAAGACCGTCCACGAAACGCAGATGCGCCGCGTGGCCTACACGACGCAACGCCAAGTCTCGGAAGTCGTCAAGACGATGGTGCCGACGAAAGTCACCCGCATGGTGCAAACCCCGGTGACCAAGCAAGTGCCCGTCAGCACGACCCGCATGGTCCAAGAAACCCACACCAAGAAGGTGCCGACCTGCGTGACCACGATGGTGCCGACCGTCATCACCAAGAAAGTCCCGGTCTGCGTGACCAAGCAAGTGCCCTGCACCAAGACCGTGAAGGTCCCGCACTGCGTCACGGAAATGGTGCCCGTCTGCGTCACCAAGAAGGTCGCCGTGCAAGTGCCGGTGGTCGTGAAGGTGAAGTCGGCCTGTGCCGACGCCTGCTCGAAGGGGTGCGATAACGCGGCATCGCCGTGCAGCAACTCCGCCGCGTGCGGCTTGGCCGGCGTGATGTGTAACGGAACCGGTGGCCAACCGCTCCGCGATCTGCTCAGCAAGGTCTTCCGCGGCCGCATGGGTTGCGACCCTTGCGCCCCGGTCGCCGCCCCGTGCAGCACCGGCTGCAAATAACCCGAAGCGAATCAGCGCGAGCCGCCGGGGCCTTTCCCCGGCGGTTTTTTCGTTTTGTCGACCTCGTACCTCGAGTTGGTCGCCGTCGGCGATCTCCTCCCGGACGCACCGCTCTTCCTCGCCCCCGGCTGGTAGGTGAACATCCCGCTGGAAACGACCTACCGGACGAGTTGAGAAGCCACCCCGAAACCGATCCGGGATTTGGTGGAGGTGTGACTAGAGCGATGCAATAGGCAACGCGGAGCGCTGGCCGAACGACGCGGCGAAGCCGGGGATGACGACGCTCTACAGTTGGCTGACCCTGGCCGCCGCGCGGAAGCGGGTGCGGAGGGAGGGACAGGGGACGAAGGGCGATCCGTGGCGGTACCGCATCAAGAACAAGGATGACAAGTACCGCGACCGGGGGGAGTTGTCCCCGCTGGAACCGCTCTGGTAGGAGGGTTCCGCTGCGGAAGAATCAGGAACGTCCGAGAGGCCGGAAGAGCATGGCGAGGAGGTAGTGCTCGGTTGCGACGTGACGCTCGATGGTCGGCCAGCTGTGGAAGACCGCCTTGGTCTCATCGAGAAGTCCCAAGACTTCCGCCTTGGATACGTTCGCATCGGTATGGGTATCGTAATCGGCACGGTGCCGGGCATCTTGCAACTTGACAAATAGTCTGGCCAACTTCGCCAGCGCTATTGGGATCTCCGCGAGTTGAGTTCTGTAGTAGATCGGCACGTCTCCCTTCTTGAATTCGTCGGAGACCACCCTCATTTTATTGTGCTCGAATTTCCTCGCAATCTGGTAGCGCAATTCGGATTGATTACTGACGAGCTTGGAGCCGCGTTGCGTCAAGAGGTGGAACAACCCGTAATACAGGGTCGAGACCGCCCGCCGCAAGTCGGTTTGCCGCGGGCGCCCTCCCGAACCCCGGGCGATTTGCTCGGAGATTTCGATCAGGTGGAGGGGGTTCAATCCGATTCCCCCATCAAGAACTCGCCCTGCTCTGTGACTGTACGTAGGCGCAGCGACACGGAGCGATCCGGCAACCCTTTCGAAATCATCCGGAGCAGAAGTTCCTCTTCGAACAGCGAGTAGGCCGCGCGGAACCCCGGATCATCGGGTGCCGAATCTTCGACCACAAGCCAGACCACGATGATCGGATCCCCTGTCCAGCTTTCGTCGAATTGGATGTCGAAGGTTTTGAAAAAGCCTCCGTACTTCGGATCGCGGATTTCTTTCGTCAAGATGATGGCGGCGTTCGTCACGTTCTGATCGTAGATCCGCTCTCCGACGATGTCGAAAATCCCCAGCAAGGCATCCCGCGCGACGAGTGTTTCTTCCATGCTCGCCATCGGCTTTAATGCGATGCTGGTCAAAAACGTCTCGATGAGAGATAGGAGTTTTTTGGACTGCTCCGGCGACAGTCGTGGAAACGAGTCCGGGTCGATCCGATAGACCGCGTCCCGATTCCACCAAACGTGTCGGCTCCGAAACGCGAAGTCGTCGAGATCTTCCTTCGAATACGCGCCGCTCTTGTACTCCCACGGGGAGAGCATCGTCGCGGCGATCCGGAAGTGGAAAATCGAATCGGCGGTGACCATCGAATGCGCTCCTCGCTTACGTGAAACCAGCTTATCATTGACGACCCTGCAAATACACCGCCCCCACATCCAGCCCTTCTTCGGGGGTGCCGAAGAACGTCCCGTTGTCGAAGAAGCTCGGCTCGTAGCGCTCCTGGCTGTACGTGTAAAACGCCAAGCTCCATTGGTCCGTCGAGAAGTATCGCAGCCGGCACAGGTGCAATGGGAACGCGCGCATCCGCTCCACGAACTGCTCCCGCGTTTCGCCCCGGATGTCCAGCAACTCCTTCGAGGGTTCATCCGGCTCGACGTACGCATCGATGTAGCACAGCGCTCCGCGGAAGCGGATGTCGATTCGGCTGTACAAGCCGGCGTACTTGGCGGCAGCGTGGCGCTCCACGCCGGTCACTGTGTCCCGCTTCACAGCCTCGGGAATCTTGTTCCCGCCCGAGTGCGGATCCATCACCCAAACGCCACGCGGCATGCGCTATCCTCGTTTGCCGTTCAGACCATCGCTCACGCTTCTGGCTTAGAAAGAAAAGATCCTCACGCCAGCACCGGCTTGATCACCTCACCCGCGATGTCCGTCAGGCGGAAGTTGCGACCCTGGAACTTGTGCGTCAGCTTCTTGTGGTCGATTCCCAGCAGGTGCAGCATCGTGGCGTGCAAGTCGTTGACGTGGACTTTGTTTTCCACGGCGTGGTAGCCGAAGTCGTCGGTGTTGCCGTGGGTCATGCCGCCTTTGATGCCGCCGCCCGCGAGCCACATGCTGAAGCCCGCCAAGTGGTGATCCCGGCCGTTGCCTTGCCCCATCGGCGTGCGGCCGAACTCGGTGCCGAAGACGACGAGCGTATCCTTCAGCATGTCGCGGTTCTTCAAGTCCGTGAGCAGCGCCGAAACGCCCTGATCGACTTCCTTCGCGGTGCCGGCGACGTGGTCCTTCACGCTGCCGTGGTGATCCCAATCGCGGTGGTAAAGCTGGATGAAGCGCACGCCCTTCTCGGCCAACCGGCGGGCGAGCAGGCAGTTCGAGGCGAACGAGCCATCCCCGCCTTTGGTGCCGTAGAGGTCGGTGATCGCCTTCGGTTCCTTGCTGAAATCGACGAGGTCGGGCACGCCGGTTTGCATCTGGAACGCGAGTTCGTACTGGCTAATCCGCGTGGCGATCTCGGGGTCATCGACCGCTTCGTTTTCGAGTTTGTTCAGCTTGGTCACGGCGTCGATCACGTCCTTCTGCTGTTGGTGCGTCACGCCTTTGGGGTTGCGGACGTAGAGCACCGGGTCGCCTTGGCCGCGCAGGTGGACGCCCTGGAATTTGCCCGGCAGGAAACCGCTGTGCCACTGCCGGGCGGCGATCGGCTGGCTCTGGCCGAAGCGCCCGGTACTGACAAGCACGGTGAAGCCGGGGAGATCCTTCGCTTCGTTGCCGAGGCCGTACCAGAGCCACGACCCGGCCGACGGCCGACCGGGGATCATGGAGCCGGTGTTCATGAGCGTGTGCGCGGGATCGTGGTTGATGGCGTCGGTGTGCAGGCTGCGCAGGATGCAGATGTCGTCGGCGCACTTCTCGCCGAGCAGCGGGAAGATAGTGCTGATTTCGAGGCCGGACTTGCCGTACTTCTTGAAGGGGTGCTGCGGGCCGAAGCACATCAGCTTCGCCCCTTGCAGTTGGGCGATCTGCTGGCCTTTGGTGATCGACTCCGGCATCGGCTTGCCGTGGAGTTCCGCCAGCTTCGGCTTGGGGTCGAAGGTTTCGAGGTGGCTCATCCCCCCGGCCATGTACAGCCAGATGACGCGCTTCGCCTTGGCCGCGTGGTGCAGTGGCGAGACCGCCCCCGCCGCCGGTTCCGCTGTCAAGGCATTGTCAGCGAGGAGCGATGCGAGCGCCACCGAGCCGACGCCTTGTGCAGTGCGGCCGAAGAATGCCCGGCGCGTCGTGTGGAGAGGATTCATGGGAAAAGTCCGGTGGAGGGGGTAAAATGATTCTAATCGATGGCGAAAGGCTTGACAATTCTGATAAACTAGCGGGCGTAGCAACGATTCTTGGGGTTTGATTTTCGGCAAGCCCTTTGAGCCAACTCTCGCTTTCAGCTTTCGGTCATTCTCCACACCCCCCCTGCAGAAAGCAGTGAAAGCAGCGAAAGCAGCGAAAGCAGTGAAAGCAGCGAAAGCAGTGAAAGCAGCGAAAGCAGTGAAAGCAGCGAAAGCAGCGAAAGCTAAACCGCATGGCCGATAGTTGTGCCTGCCACGGCTGTCCGACGATGAGCAGAATGACGATGCGGACGCCATCGTCGCAAGATTGCCGAACTTGGTGATGCTAGGGACAAT
>JBBRUN010000230.1:0-8496 GCA_038247765.1 Gemmatales bacterium
CAAGACTTCGCGCCGGTAATCCCGGCTCATCAACAGAGCGATGATTTCCGGGTAGGCCACGAACGCGCCGCCGTTGGGGTGGTCGGTACTCATGGCGATTTGCCACGGATCCTTCACGAGGAGGTACCATTCGAGCCCGATAGCCCATTGCAGCGCGTGCACGAACGACTTCTCTTGGTACGTGATCGGCACGATGCCGCAGCCGCCTTCGCACTCGGCGTCGCTATTAAACCACTTCCGGCCCGTGACTTTATGGAGGTAATACCCGAGCGGGCCGTCGGCGGTCATTGAGGTGGTTTCGCCGAAGACGACTTGGCCGACATCGACCGTGATGTTCGGGTGGCTGTTCACGTATTCCGCGAGTTGCGGCACTTGGCTGCAAAACGTTCCTTGGTCGTCGGGCCCACCGCCGTAGCTGTGGAACTGGATGTGCGCGAAGTGCCCGCGGTGCCCCTCGACGGCCCGCATCGTTTCGAGAGTCGTCGTCCAATTGCCGGGCATTCCGAGTTGATTGCAATGGATGTGAACGGCATGGGGCAAGCGCAGTTCGTCGGCCGTGCGGGCCAATTCGCGGACGATGGCGCGCGGAGTCGTATTGAAGCCGGGGACGGTGTCGTCGAGGTGCGCAAGCGCGTTTGAACCTTGCTTCCAGACTTCGACTCCTCCGGGGTTCACGACTTTGAGCGCATAGCCGCGCGTCGAGTTCAACAACCAGGCGCAGAAGGCCCGCAGCCGCGCCGACTCCCCAGCGGCGATCTGTTTCATGGCGTAATGGTTGTTGCCCGTCAGGACGAAGAAGCCTTTGTCGATCACGGGAGTATCGTGGAATTCTTCGAGCGTGTGCCGGGCTCCGAGCGGCGGAATGGCCGCATCGAAGACGGAGGTATACCCGAGGCCCGCGTAGAGATACCCGGTGACGAACGTCGTGGGTGTGCTGCCGCCGGTGCCGGAGCGGAGCAGGGGGGTGCGGTGGAACGGCGCGGAATCGCGGCGATCTTCGGGCCGCAGTTTGCGGGCGACATTCACCTTTGGCCCGGCGATGTGGGCGTGCATATCGACGCCGCCGGGCATGACGACTAGCCCGCTCAGGTCGAAGGTGCGATCCGGCCTTTCGCCGGCCGGTGCCGCGATGATTTTGCCATCGCGCGACCAGAGGTCGCGCACGACGCTGTTGATCCCGTTGCGGGGATCGCAGACGATGCCGTCGGTCCAGCGGATGAGTGCCATGATGCAATTCTAGCGAATCGCACCTGCGATTCGGACGGCGGGCGGGCCATCGACTCACAACAACAAAAACTTCGCGCACAAGAAGAAGATCGCGATGCCGGTGATGTCCACGAATGTCGCCACGAATGGGCCGCTGGCCACGGCGGGGTCGCCGCCGAATTTCTTGAATACCAGCGGCAGCGTCGCACCGACCATAGTCCCCCAGAGGCAGATGCCGAGCACCGCCAGCGCGATTACCAGCCCGAGGCGGTAGCGGTCGACCGGCTCGGTTCGTACTTCGCACTCGGCCGGAAAGGTGAACTGCGTTTCCGCTTCGTTCGCCGTCACGGCCGCGTTCCCTTCTTTCGGCAACCGGATTCGCTGGAGTTTGTCGGCGAACACCGTCTGCTGCGTCCCGGCGGGCAACAGGTAGTCGCCGTTTTCGTCCGCGGTCAGCTTCGTCGCCTCCGCGAAAGTCACGAGTAGCGGATGCGGCAACTTGTGCGGCCCGCCGCGCGTGTCGTCAGGAGTCGCGGCGCCGCGGGCGAAAGCGAGGACACCCAAGAACAACCCGAGGGCCATCCCCAAGAGGAGTTCGCGTCGCAGCAAGCGTTTCCAGTCCGCGAGTTGCACGTCGCCCAAGGCGATGGCGCGCGTGATGAGCGTGCTCGCTTGCGTCCCCGAATTCCCCCCCGTGGAAATGCACAGCGGGATGAACAGACTCAGCACGACCACCTCGGCCAATACATCTTCGAACGCACTGATGACCGTGTAGGTGCCGAATGCGGCCACGAACAGCACCGCCAGCCACTGCGCCCGGCTCCTCCAGATCTTGAAGAAACTCGCGTCGAGGTAGCTCTCGTTCAGCGGCGTGACGCCCCCTTGCCGTTGGATGTCCTCGGTCGCTTCTTGAGTCACGACGTCGAGGGCGTCGTCGTGCGTGACGATGCCGAGCATGCCGCCGGTGGCGTCGAGTACCGGCACCGCGATGAAGTCGTACTGCGCGAGCAAGTCCGCGGCCTTCTCGCGCAGGTCGGTGTAGAGCAGCGCGACGACTTCGGTCTCCATCCGATCTCGCAGCAGACTGTGCCGGGGTGCCAAGATGAGATCGCGCAGCGAGATGACGCCGAGCAAAGGCCGCGGGGCGAGGCTGCCGTCGGCGCGGCGCTTGGCCTCTTCGAGAATGTAGATGTAGTAGATCGTCTCGCGGTCCGGGGCCTGCTGGCGCAATTGATCGACCGCTTCCGCGGCGGTGATCGTCGGCGGCAACCACGCGTAGTCGGTGGTCATCAGCGCGCCGACCGTGTTTGCCCCGTACTCGAAGAGCTTTCGAATGTCGCGCCGGTCGGCGTCGTCCACGAGGCGCAGCAGGTTCTCGCTCACGCGCGTCGGCAGGCGCCGCAACAGCCCGACGCGGTCGTCGTGGGACATCTTCTCGATCAACCGGCCGACTTGCGGGCGCTTCGTGTCTTCGACCATCGCCTCCTGCACACCGACGGGCAGATATTCAAATATCGCGGCTTGCGTGCGGATCTCGGACTGGCTGATGATCTCCCAGATTTGATCGGGGGCGAAGTCGTCTTCGACGGTCTCGGCGATGGTGGCCGGGTGGAGTTCGTCGCACAGCGCCGCCAACCCGGCGCTGTCGCCGTTCTGGAGCATGTCCCGGATTTCGGGGCCGAAAAGCGGATGAGCCATGCGCGAACCCGTCGGATTTGTTGCGGTCACCCACCCACAATTACATTATCGATCAAGCGCGTGCCGCCCAAGAAAACGGCCACCGCCGCGAGTGCCGGCTTCCGCAATTGCCCGACGGCCTCCAGCGATTCGGCATCGAGGATCTGAGCGTAGTCCACCTTCGCACCGGGGATCGCGATCAACTCGGCGAGCAAGCCGGATTGAAGCGACGCGACATCGGTTTCCCCGTCGGCCACGCGGCGTTGAACCGACTGCAACGCCGCGAAGATCCTTGGGGCCAACGAGCGTTCGGCGGGGCTGAGGTACCGGTTGCGCGAACTCATCGCCAAGCCGTCCACTTCGCGCACGGTCGGTTCGATTTGCACTTCCACAGGCACGTCGAGATCGCGCGCCATCTTCTTCAAGATGATCGATTGCTGGGCGTCCTTCGCCCCGAAGATCGCGACATCGGGCCGCACGATGTTCAACAGCTTCAGCACCACTGTGCAAACCCCGCGGAAGTGGCCCGGCCGACGGGGGCCGCATAACACCGCATCGAGCTTCGGCACTTCTACGAATGCGAGCGTACCCTCCGGATACATCTCGCCGGCGTTCGGCGCGAAGATCAAATCGGCCCCGGCGTCGGCGCACAGTTCGCGATCCGCTTCCAATGTCCGGGGATATTTCCCGAAGTCTTCCTTAGGGCCGAACTGTGTCGGATTCACAAAGATGCTGACGACGACGAACCCGCAGCGTCGCCGGGCAGTCCGGATCAACTCCGCATGGCCCGCGTGCAATGCGCCCATCGTCGGCACTAGCCCGACGGTTCGCCCGGAGGCTTTGGCAGTCGCCACGGCGTCGCGGACGGTCGCAATCGTCGCGGCGATCGGGGTCGGTTCCATCGCGGTGGCCTCCGGCATTCACCAAACCTTCACGGCGGCGCGGTTGTCGCATCCCTAGCCATTTGTAGGATTCCGTTGCGATCTCGCCCGCCGCCCCCGGAGTTTCTCCCCATGCGCTCGCTTCGGTACGCTCTCGTTTTCACCGCTTTGATTGGTCTTTCGTACGCCGCCTCCGCCGGTTGCGGTGGCTGCAATGGCTCGGGGGGAAGCGGCGGCCGCATCACCGCGGGTGGCGCCACGTTCGTCGACCCCATCATGCAGAAATGGGCGGCGGAATACAACAAAACCTCGAAGGTCGAAATCGACTACACGGCCCAAGGTTCGGGTTATGGCATCACGCAGTTGACCGCGAAAAACATCGCCTTCGGCTGCTCCGACGCCCCGATGAAGAAGAACGAACTCGAAGCCGCCAACACCGCCGGTGGTGAGGTGATCCACTTGCCGGTCGCCATCGGCGCGGTCGCGGTGGTGTTCAATGTGCCGGGCGTGACCGAGCTCAAATTGACCGGTGACGTGCTCGCGGGGATTTACCTCCGGACGATCACGAAATGGAATGACCCCGCGATCGCCGCGCTGAACGCCGGCGTCGCGCTCCCGGACTTGGCCATCGTCCCGGTGACGCGCTCGGACAAATCCGGCACGACCAACGTCTTCACGGAATACCTTTCGAAGGTGAACCCGGAGTTCAAGAAGATCGTCGGCACCAGCACGCAGCCCACGTGGCCGCAAGGTGGCGTCGGCCAAAACGGCAGCGGCGGCATCGCCAGCCACGTCAAAGCCAACTCGGGCTGTATCGGCTATTGCGAACTCAGCTTCGCCAAAACCAATTCGCTGAGTGTCGTGACGCTGAAGAACAAAATGGGCGCATTCGTGAAG
The DNA here is from genome assembly GCA_038247765.1 of Gemmatales bacterium. Taxonomy (GTDB): domain Bacteria; phylum Planctomycetota; class Planctomycetia; order Gemmatales; family Gemmataceae; genus JALHQU01. The sequence goes on from JBBRUN010000230.1 coordinate 4,662, forward strand.
CCGGAAGCCGAGGGCGTGAGCGCCGCCGCCGACGCCGCGGCGAACGACAAACCGACCGCCGAGCCGTACACCCTGCACGAACTCACGTTCTCGTTGACGAACACCGACGGCGAGAAAGCGTACCCGATCGTCGGCGTCAGCTACGCCATCGTGTTCGCCAAACCGCCTGCGGATAAAGGCGGAAAACTCGTCGCCGCGTTCTTGAAGTGGGCCGTGACCGACGGCCAGAAGTTCGCCGTGGAGGAGAATTACGCCCCGCTCCCCGAAACGCTCCAGAAGAAGTGCGTCGCCCGCATCGAGAAAATCGCGGCGGAGTGACCCATGGCTTCGCCCGAACCGATCCCGATCCGCAACCACCCCAGTTGGGGCGATCGGATCTTCCGTTGGCTCTGCCAATCTTCGGGCGTCACACTGCTGCTCGTGGCGGCGAGCATCCTCTTTGTGCTCATCCGCCAAGCTTGGCCATTTCTGACCGGCGACAACCTCGGCGAGTTTCTGACGACGTCGCGCTGGGAACCAGACAAAGGCCTGTATGGTGCGCAGGTCGTCATCTTCGGCACGGTGCTGACTTCGCTCATCGCCATGTGCATCGCGGTACCCTTGGGCGTCGGCTCGGCGGCGTTCCTCTCCGAAATCGCCCCGGCTTGGCTCCGCAAAATCTGCGGGTTCCTCCTCGAACTCCTCGCCGCGATCCCGAGCATCGTCTACGGATTCTGGGCCAAAACCTTCCTCGCCAAATTCGGCCTCGAACCGATCTTCACCGGCTTGGGTTTGGAAAACAGCGCGTCCGGCCAAGGCATCCTCGCCGCGGGGATCGTACTGGCGATCATGATCTTGCCGTACATCACGGCCGTGAGTTTCGACGTCTGCCAAGCCGTGCCGCGCAGCCAGCGCGAAGCGGCCTTGTCGGTCGGGGCGACGCGCTGGCAAACGATCTGGCGGGTCGTGCTGCCATACGCACGGCCCGGTATCATCGCGGCCTGTTTCCTCGCCCTCGGACGGGCCGTCGGCGAGACCATGGCCGTAACCATGGTCATCGGCAACGGCCAATACCTGCCCGAAACCTTCTCGCAATTCTTCGCCGGCACCGGCGACACGATCCCCAGCAAAATCGCCGGCTCGGTGAAGGAAACCACGAGCGCCGACGAACAGAATTACGCGGCCCTCGTCACCCTCGGCCTGCTGCTCTTGGGAGTGACTTTGCTGATGAACCTGTCGGCGCGGTTGATCATCGCGTGGGCCAGCAAGCCGCGCGTGAAGGCGGATCGCCGGCCGATCCACCTGTCCGGAGAACTGGCCGAGGTGCCACCGCCGCCGGCCGACCAACTCGCCCGCACGCGCCGCCGGACCGCCGTGCAGAACCGAATCATGACGTGGGTGCTCAGCGGCGCCCAATTCCTGACGGTCGTGCCGTTGTTCCTCATCTTGGGCTACATCACCTACATGGGCGCGGGCCGCTTACAGTGGAGTTTCTTCACCAACCGCACCGGCGACCCGGCCGGCGCCGGCATGGCCAACGCGCTGCTCGGCAGCATCACGCTCGTCGGGCTGGCCTCGGCTTTCGCCATCCCCATCGGCTTGCTCACGGCAATCTTCTTGGCCGAGTTCCGCTCCCACTGGCTCACGAAACCGATCCGCTTCGTCGCCGAGATGCTCGGCAGCGTGCCGTCGATCGTCATCGGCGTCTTCGGTTACGCCTTGTTGGTCCGCCCATTTTGGCTCGCCCCCGCCGAGAAATCGTGGGGCCCTTCCGCTTGGGCCGGCGCCTTCGCGCTCGCCGTCATGATGCTCCCCGTGATCGTCCGCGCCGCCGAAGAAGCGATCCGCCTCGTGCCCAACGGCCTCCGCGAGGCGAGCTACGCCCTTGGGGCGAGCCGCCGGCAGACCGTCTTCCGCGTGATCCTCCCGGCCGCGCTCCCCGCCATCACCACGGGGGTGCTCTTGGCCGTCGGTCGCGTCGCCGGCGAGACCGCTCCGCTGCTTTACACGGCCGGCACGAGCAACTTCTTCGCGAAGGGTCTGTCGGAACCGACTCCGGCGCTGCCGTACTTCATCTACACCTACGTGCAGAACCCACCGAAGCCGTCGGACGTCGATCTCGCTTGGGCCGGGGCCTTCGTGCTGCTGGTGCTGGTGCTGCTGTTGAATCTCGGTACCCGCTTGCTCTCGGGCCAACGCGTCGTAGCGGCATCGCGGGCGGATTGAGCCGGGTCGGGGAAATGGGAAACGCAAGGCGTTCGCGAGATTCGAATAAATTTCTTCCGTCTCGGCTATTGACCGCCGTGATGCGCCAGTATACGATCCCCCCAAGCAAGACCTCACCGAGGGACGAGCCACCATGATCCGCACACTTCGCCGCTGGCTCTCCACTAATACACACACACACACACACACCGCAAATTCGTCGCCGGAATGACAACCACTTTCGGCCGAATCTGATGCGCTACGAAGATCGCATCGTCCCGGCACAATTTTCCGTCGTACTTTTTCCCGGTGCCGGGTTCAACGGCAACCGCCCAAATCAATGCTTAAAGGAGCGACGCCTCACCAGTTTTGGATACTGAAATAGCATTTGGATGTCACGCTATTGGCGGGACTGCTAGTACTGAACCCAAACAATCGGATGCCTTTTGACAGATATTTCGGTTAGCGTATCTGCTGAGAACGACCATTCATAAATTTTTACAATCCGGAGTTAATCATCCGCACACACACACACACCAAATTGTTCATTGCGCTAGCCCTACTAGCGGGTGGGGGTTTGGGCTGGCTCGCAAGCAGATTCAATTCAACACCCACTAGGGTTGAACCGCCTCACAGTGGCGAATGTATCTTATGTACAAATCCTACAGGCCTTACCGCAAAGTTGGCATCAAAACCGCACAGTGAGAAAATTAAATTGATCGAGCAATGGAATCGTGACTGTAAAGCGGCCGAATCTGATGAAGCAGTCAAGGCGCTGATCGCTGACGGGGGGACATTGAATTATGCCCAGATTGATGAGGCTGATAATCCACTTCTGCACCCGCTATTTCAATCATCTATACAAATCATTAACTCCGGATCGCAACCGATTCTTTTGCTCAAAGGACAAGGTTATCTGTACTTTCAAAACTCGCAATATTCCCGTGCCCATGAAATTTTTGTAAAGCGGAACGGTAAGGATTTCAAGAATAAGAAAGCGCATGCGGTCACTGGAGGCATAAACTTCAACATTCCTTATCCGCTGCCCGATGCGACCGGTAAACGATCCCTAGATTCTGTATTGCTTAACCCTGGAGTGAGCGTGGAAGATGACTTTGGGCTCGTTGGTGGAGAATTCGAATTCGATAAGTCGACGGCAGCCACATATTCCATCAGAGCTCTAGTAAAAGTCTGTGTTTTACCGACACTGGAGCAAGTCGAGTTGACGACCGACGAAATTAAAATCTCCATCACGGATGAACACATCCGGCAGTACAAATCCCGACAGCCGCCCCCACGCGAATAGAAATCGAGTGTAACCGCGAAAGGACGTTTTTGCTGAAACACAGATCGTTTTGGTGCAAGCAACACTATTGCGTGGATTTCTTCGGCGACTCGGGTTGTGAACGGACGATCAGACCAAACCGCAGACCACGACTTACAAGCTCACTCACAAGCGCGAGGACGCCTCCGCGTAGTCAACGAGTGCGTCCGAGCCCACGAGGCGATGAAAGCCTTCAAGCCCATTCCGAAGCCCCAAGAGGCTCAGAAGAAGTAAACCGACGGAATGCAGTGCCGATCAACTATCGGGTTGCAAAATATCTGGCTTGACATTTGTCTGCGCTCAAAGGGATCTTGTGAGGGAAAGGTA
>JBBRUN010000231.1:0-8494 GCA_038247765.1 Gemmatales bacterium
CAGCCGGGGCGAACTATTCGCCCTACGCCGGCAATGGGTTGCCCAGTGAAGATGTTTCGGGTGCATTGGGGCTTCCCCCCGGCTCGTTGAACCGCACCGGGGTCGTGAACCACACCCGCAGTGCGGCCGGGCAGTTCGTGGATCCGAATATCTTGACCGTCGGCGTGACGCCGTTCAATCGATCGACACCTTACACTTACGCCGACCGGGCGAACTTCTACTTGGCGATGCAGAACCCGCTGACGGGTGAAATCGCGCAGCCGTCGTTCCACCGGCCCGATTTGTTTGATCCGAGCAACAATGCACTAGGCAGCTTGTGGCCGGGAAACCCGAACTGGAATAGCCCGGCTGGGCGATACCTGCTCGTCCGCCCGCGCTCGCAAGAGCATCCGAACTTCCCCGTCGTGCCGGCGAATGCCGACGGTAGCTTCAGCGGCGACGTACAGAACATGAAGTTCACCTCGGGGGCGACGCAGCATAACGACAGCCTCTGGATGTACGCCGGCTCCCCCGTGAAGACGTGGCGGAACAAGCGCTACGCGGCGATGGTCGCCCCGCTGATCCTCGACCTCAACGGCCGGGTGAACATGAGCGTCGCGGGGAACAACCGCAACGGCGGCTTCTCCGCTTCCAACCAGGGCTTCGGCGCGTGGGAAGTCAACCCCGCGCAATTGGGGATCTCCCCGGCCGAACTCCAAGCGATTGTCGCGGCCCGCTACGGGAACTTCGCTCCGAATGCCCCGCCGAACCGATACAACCTGCTGCAGTCCGCGAGCATCAACCGAGGTGCCGTGCCGCCGCAATACAGCCGCATCGATCCGGACATGCTCGGTAGCGGGGCCGCCGACCCGATGAGCGCCGCGCTCGCCGGGAATTACAATCCGTTCCTGGTATTCTCGCCCCGATTCGCGGTGGATCAGCCGAGCTACACCGCCGAAATGGCAAACCACCCGAGCACCTTCAACCCGCTCCACTGGCCGCGCGGTTCGCAACCCTCGGCCCACGCCCAAGGGATGGACGATCTTGTTAAGTTGGCCAGCCATTACATTGACCCGAAGAACCGCTCCGCGGGCACGGAACTCGGCCTCAATGCCCCCGCGAGCTTCTCGGGTAACACTCCGACGGCCCAGCAAATTCGGGCACTGACGACCGGATTCAACGCCACGCAAAGCTGGGCCGAAGTGCGGATCGCCACCGCCGGCGGCTTTGCGAACCTGGGGCCGGTCGACCTCAATCGTCCCCTCGGCGACTACCGCACGAACACGGCCTTGGCCTACTCGCCGAGCAACATTGATGCCCTCACCCCGAGCGTAAACTATGCCACGGCCCGCGCCGCTCGCCAGCGGTTGGCGATGGATATCTTCCTACGGCTCGCGGCCTTGGTTCCCGGGCTTGTGGATGGGGCGAACGTCACGTACAACCCGTTGACTCACCTCTTGAACAATCCGCTCGATCCGATGGTTCCCGCCCAGACGGCGCAGTTCAACGCCCTCCAGCGGCTCGCCCAGTACGCGGCAAACATCGTCGATGCGATCGACTCTGACGACATCAAGACCGCCTTCGTTTGGAATCCGGTGCTGCCTGTGGCCGACCCCGGCGACGCGGTGAACTTCCCGTTGAATTCCACGACTGCCATCGAACTCGGCAAACGCGTAGTTTACGGTACCGAATTGAACCGCCTCGTGATCAGCGAAGCGTACTGTAAACTGGATAACGCCCGCACGGAATCGAGCGATTCGGTGCCCGCCCAGCAACCGCCGCTGGTGTTACCGATGATGACGCGCCCGGCCCAAGTCGATCTGCAGAAGAAATACTGGATCGAACTCCACAACCCACTTCCCGTGGAACCGGCCACATCGCTCGTGTCCGAACTCGGCGGAGCGCGGTTGCAGTACGTCAACGGCGTCAGTCCCGGCGCCACGGCGACGTACGCCGTCTACCAAGTGGAAGTCGCCGAGACCACGGCCCTCCAGCCGCTGGCCAACCATCTGAACGCGACGCCGAGCAACGTCACGGGCGACCCGAGCCTTGTTGGCCTGACGCTGGTTCAAAAACTCCGCGTGAACAATTACACCTACGACGCCACAGCCCCGGCTCCGGCCGCGATTCTGTTGAACGACGAACGCAACGTGGTTCGCCCCACCACGGGCAACCCCATCGCGGCCGGTTCGAATCTGGGGTATTACGTCCTCGGGCCGCGGGATGCCCACCCTTCGGCGAACGTCACAAGTTCGATGTGCTTGGCCGAATCGTTGATGGTCGTAGCGCCGAATCTGCCGAACGCGATGATCTACACTACCGGTACGCGGGTTCCCGCGCCCGAAGTCGCCAAATCGACGACCGTGATCCTGCAGCGGCTCGCAAACCCGTACCTGCCCCCTCAGACGAGTTTAGTCGCCCCGAATTACAACCCATATATCACCGTCGATTTCTTAGAGAACATCCCGACGCGTGATCGCGCCGAATTCGACGGCACCGACCGTCGCCCCGGTTTCGTCAAGAGCACCGAACCATCCGTGGGACGCCGCCATGCGTACGCCAACATGCCGGCGTTTGATGCCGCCATGCCCGACCTCGCTACCAACGGGGTCGTCCGCCAAACGCTACCGGCCGGGAATACGACTTCCCCGGCCCACTCGTTCTTCAGCACCAATTACACCGCCGGCGTGATCAATCCGGGTGGACAAGACGCGTTCGTCCACTTCGACCGCGAACTGATCAACAGCACCGAATTGATGCACGTGTCGGTTCACGCGCCGCACTCGTTGACACAGACGTTCAGTAATGGGACGGGGGCGAACGGATACAACCTTCACAACCGAGCGACGCCGGCGAGCCTCGCGGCGCTGTTGAACGACCCGAATTACCCCTCCGTCGGCACCGGCACGCAGATGTTCCGCGCCTTCGAGTTGCTGACGACCGCGAATCGGATGCCGGGGATTCCGCTCGGCGGTCGGGAACCGGGCCGGGTGAATGTGAACACCATCGGCTTGCCCGGTACCGATCCTCGGATGCTGCAAACCGTGCTCGACCCGGCGACGCCGCAGTTGGGCAACAACTTCGATACGAACCTCGGCGTCAACGCGTGGGCCGCGATGATGCAATCGCGGACGCAAGCGTGGCCGGCTTACCGCGTCACCGCCGATGAATCGGGCGTCGCCACGGACGACCGGCCGTTCAAACTCGCGTCGGGCGCCGCCAACTACACCGACACGATCTTCCGCGGCCCCAACGCGCTGCCGACCTATCCTTCGCTGTTCAACGCGAACCCGATCACGAATCCGGCCAACGCGGCCGCGGCCAACAGCCTCTACCTGCAAGCCGAGCCGCACCGCAAGGCATGGAACAACCTCACGACCGTCAGCGATGGCTTCCTCGTCATTTGGACCGTAGGCTTCTTCGAGGTCGATTCGCCGGTCGGCGCACCCGTCCTCCAATTCGGCAAGGAACTCTTCGATAAAGTCCCCGGCGACCTGCGGGCGCAGTATTCGGCCGTCGTGGATCGGTCGATGCTACAAGTGCCGACGACGGCGGTGGCGGGAACCAACGGTGCGAAGCCGTGGGAAACGAAGCTGATGGCCGATGCGCCAATTAGCAGCACGACGATCACGGTCGAAGGAATCGTCAACGGTACGAATCTGCGGATCTATAACGAAGGCGTCGCCATCGACGTGGTTCCGGGTGCCCAACTCCGCTTGGGCACCGGCGACATCGCCTCGGGTGGCGATGGTGCATTCGTGACGATCGCTACCCTCGGCACGCCGATCGTCGCCGGGGCGCCGGGGCAAGTGGTGATCACCCTCAATGCGCCGACGCCCCGCTTCTACGGCGGCAGCAGCCGGGTGAGCAACACCATCCCCGGCAACCCCGGCCCGCAACCGCTGTTCGACGCCAGCAACCCCGCGAATCGGCACATCGTGCCGTATTTCACGCGCATGGAGCCGTAGCCACCGGAGATGCAGACAGAAAAGGGGACAAGCATATGCCTGTCCCGGACAGGCATTATCCAGCCAGACGATTGCTCTGGAAGGGTACCAAGGCAAGTGGCCGAAGGAAAGGCAACAAAGGGCGGTCTTGCAGCAGATCAAAATCGGGGATCGCACTTGGCTGTTTTACCGCAAGTTTCTATGCACCGAAAACGGCGGCAAAGTGACGTTCACGTACCGGATCGCCGAATTGCCCGGCAAAGTCTTCGATCTCAAAGTCGAAGGTGCCTTTGGCGAGTGGAATCCGCTGACCATCACCTACCGCGAGCATAGTTACACCAAGTTCACCACCAAGCACGTCATCAATTCCATCGACGGCCGGCCGTGGACGGCGGAGGAGGAGAAGCATCGGCAAGAGCGCTTGAAGAAGCTCGCGCCGGTGCCCGAGAAGAAATAGCCGCATCACGCCGCGACTTTGTTGCGGCCGGTGCGCTTCGCTTCGTAGGTAGGCAGAACTAGGCAAGTCTGTTAAACCGACCTCGTCGACACAAGTCCTTGCCGGGCCTAGTCTGTTAAACGACTGGCCTCGAGTTAAGCATTTGGAAACGAGTTAACGCGAGGGTGTAGGTGTTCTCGCTTAACTCGATTCGGCCCAGCGGCGGAAAGGACAGGAAAAGTGGACAGGCCTGTTTGGAAACTCGACGCGAAGTAGCATTTCCTCAATAATTCCGAAGCGGATCGTCGTGACTCGGGATAGCGCAGTTCATTATCTGTCTCTACCACCGTGCTACTTCGCAATCCCCAACTCTCGGCCCACATCGCGGAATGCGGCGATGGCCATTTCAATTTGATCGTCGGTGTGGGCCGCCGAAACCTGCAAGCGGATACGGGCCTGCCCCTGCGGGACGACCGGGAAACTGAATGCGATGACGTAGATTCCCTTCGCCAACAGAGCCTCCGCCACTTTCGCCGCGACGGCGGCGTCGCCGAACATCACCGGCAGAATCGGCGTCGGGCCCGGCTTCACGGTGAACCCGGCCGCTTCCAGACCATTCCGCATCTTGGCGGTGTTCGCTTTCAACTTCGCCCGCAGCTCGACGCTGCTATCGACAAGCTCGAGCGCCTTCATGCCGGCCGCGACGAGCGACGGTGGTACCGAGTTGCTGAACAAATACGGCCGCGAGCGGTTGCGGAGCCAATCGACGATCTCGGCGCTCGCCGCGGTGAAGCCGCCGCTGGCGCCACCGAGGGTCTTGCCGAGCGTTCCCGTGATGACATCGATGCGGTCGAGGACGCCGAGTTCCTCGGCCCCGCCGCGTCCCGTGGCGCCGAGGTGCCCCGTGGCATGGCAGTCGTCGATGGCGACGATGGCGCCGAATTCGTCCGCGAGTTCGCAGATGTCCGGCAGCTTCGCCAAGTCGCCGTCCATGCTGAAGACGCTATCGGTGAAGATCATCTTAAAGCGGCAGTCCTTCGCTTCGACGAGTTTCGCCCGCAGGTCGGTCATGTCCGAATGCTTGTAGCGGTGCCGTTGGGCTTTGCAGAGGCGGATGCCATCGATGATGCTGGCGTGATTGAGTTCGTCCGAGAGGATCGCATCCTGGTCGTCGAGCAGAGGTTCGAAGAGGCCGCCGTTGGCGTCGAAGCAGGAGATGTACAAGATCGAATCGGGCCGGTGCAAGAACTTCGCGATCTGCGCTTCGGCCTGTTTGTGGATCTCCTGCGTCCCGCAGATGAACCGCACCGACGACAGCCCGAAGCCCCAGACGTCGAGGCCGGTCCGCGCGGCTTGCACGATCTCCGGGTGGTTCGCCAAGCCGAGGTAGTTGTTCGCGCAGAAGTTCACGACCGGCCGGCCGCCGACGCCGATGCCCGGATTCTGCGGCGTCTGGATGCGCCGCTCGGACTTGTACAACCCCTTGGTTTTCAGCTCGGCGAGTCGGTCGCGGAGAAACGTATTGATGGCGGTATCGGGCATGGTGGATCCGAGTCAGTTGGAATGCGTGACATTATTTTCGGGAATCGACGGTGGCGGAACAGGGGCAGTTGGTACGGATCGCGAGTTTGAGATTTTCCCACTTGCGCAATTCCGCGGGCCCGTTATACTCCCCCAATCGAGTCGGTCGATCGGGCGGATGGGCGTGAGCCCTCCGAGGAAACGAGGAGTACAGGGACGTTGGGATTGCCTCGGGGGGCTCTCGCCCTCCGCCCGGCGGAATCGATACGATACACTTCAGCCCTGGGACGGCCGTTCCGGGGCTTTCGCTTTCGGTACGCCACCATGCACATCGGCATCGCCTTCGACCTCAAACCGGCCGGGCCGTTGCCCGACGGCGCGCCGGACGACCTCCACGAAGAGTTCGATTCCCCCGATACCATCCGCGCCATTGCCGAGGCGCTGCGGTCGCTCGGTCACACCGTCACCGAACTCGGCAGCGGTCGGTCGATGATCGCGGCGCTGCTGAAGGATCCGCCCGATTTCGTCTTCAACTTCAGCGAAGGCACCGGCATTTCCCGGAACCGCGAGGCGCGCGTGCCGGCGCTGCTCGAAATGCTCGACATCCCCTACACCGGCTCCGATGTGCTGACGCTCGCGCTCGCGCTCGACAAAGACTTCACCCGCCGGATCGTCGCCGAGGCCGGGGTCGAGATCCCCAAAGGGTTCGTGCTACAACCGCCGACGCGCCCCTACGATGGCGAGTTCGCCGAGTTCCCGCCGCTGCTCGAAGCCAGCGGCTTCACGCTGCCCGTCATCCTGAAGCCGACTTGCGAAGGCTCGAGTAAAGGCATCCGCAACCGCTGCCTCATCGAGACGGCCGAGGCGTTCGGCCCGATGGTCGTCGAGCTTTGGAATGACTATCAGCAGCCGGTGCTCGTCGAGGAGTTCATTGTGGGCGAGGAAGTGACCGTCGGCATTTTGGGGAACAGCCCTCCCGAGATCCTCGGCATGATGCGCGTCGTGCCCAAGGTGCCGACGGATCGGTTCGTGTACAGTTTGGAAGTGAAGCGGAACTACGAAGCGCTCGTCGATTACGAATGCCCGCCGAAGCTGCCCCTGAGTGTGCTTCGCGATTTGGAACAGAGCGCGCTGGCCGCATACGAGGCCATCGGCTGCCGGGATGTCGCCCGGCTCGACTACCGCATCCGCGACGGCGTGCCGTACTTCATCGAAGTCAACCCGCTGCCGGGCTTGAACCCGATTTCCAGCGATTTGGTGCTCATCGGCAACGCCGTGGGCGTGCCCCATGCGGAGTTGGTGCGAAGGATTTTCGAGGCGGCGTGCGCGCGGACGGGTACCAACTGAACTCCGAACGCCCGCGACGGCGAACCGGGCGGGCGCGGCGGGCGTATGGCCCGTACCGGCATTATTTCCCGCAGGTGGCTTGGGGTCTACGCGATGGTTGTTCCGAATGTCGTCGAAACGCGCAACCTGACCAAAGTCTACCGCGACTTCTGGGGCCGCAAGAAGAAGACCGCCCTCAACGCGCTCGACCTCACCATCCAACAAGGCGAGATCTTCGGCCTGCTCGGGCCCAACGGCTCCGGCAAAACCACGACCATCAAACTGCTCCTCGGCCTGCTCTTCGCCTCCAGCGGAGAAGGGTACGTCTTCGGCGAACCGGCCGCGAAGGTCGAGAAGAACGAACGCATCGGCTACCTGCCGGAAGAATCGTACCTGTACCGGTTCTTGAATGCCGAGGAAACCCTCGATTTTTACGGACGCCTGTTCAACATCCCCGCCGAAGTCCGCCGAACCCGCGCCGCCGAACTCATCGACGTCGTCGGCCTCAGCGCCGACAAAAAGCGGATCCTCCGCGAATATTCGAAGGGCATGCGGCAGCGCATCGGCTTGGCACAAGCCCTCATCAACGATCCGGATTTGATCATCCTCGACGAACCGACCTCGGGCCTCGACCCGCTCGGCACCCGCTGGATGAAAGACCTGATCCTCGATTTGAAGAAGAAGGGCAAGACCGTCCTGATGTGCTCGCACCGCCTCGACGATGTGCAGGACGTCTGCGATCGCATCGCGATCTTGTACAACGGCGACCTGCAAGAGCAAGGCGACGTGAGCAAGCTCGTCCAAGACGCCAAGCGGCTGCAGGTGCAGGCCAGCGGCGTGCAGGTGACGACGGAACTCGAGCGCGATCTGAAAGCGGTGTTCGACAAGCACGGCGGCAAGCTCGAAACCATAGGCCACCCGACGACGACCCTCGAAGATTTGTTCTTGCGGATCATCGAAGAATCGAAGGCCCGCCCCGGCCGGCGCTACCTGCCGCCGGACGCGGGGAAGTAATAGTGGTGAGTGGTCGGCAGTCATACGGACAACCCACGATCATCTTGAGACTGACCACCGGCCACTGACCATCGACCACAACGTGAGTACCCCGGCCATGGTTGAACCGCTGTTCGGTTTGCTGATTCTGGATCGCGATCCGTTCACCTTCGCCGATTTCCCCGGCCTGTTCCAGGCTTGGTGCAGCGAAGCGGGCGGCTTCGTCTTCGCCGGGCTGTGCATCTACCTGCTCTACGCCGTGTTCGGTTCGAAGTCCGCATCCGCCAAAGAG
>JBBRUN010000232.1:0-8493 GCA_038247765.1 Gemmatales bacterium
CCGACTTTAGCGGCTAGAGCCACAGGTGCGGACAGGCCCACAACCAATAGGGCCAGCCACGAAAAACGCATGATCTTACGCATCGCGAATGCTCCTCCGACGGTTGAAGGCTTATGGATCGAATCTGCTGACGTTTCCATATCGCCATTCTAGCTGATTCCCAGCGCCCCGGTACAGAAATCGACCCGGGTCGCACGATGACATCTACTGTTTGGCCACCCGGGTCTATCATAAATCGAACCCGGCGACATTTGGGATCGTCCGTCCGTTACCGCTAGTGTTATTCGCTCGGGCACCCGGAGCATTTCGATGGAGCGGATCCGTTCGACGACAATTCTCGCGGTTCGCACCCCCGACGGCGCGGCCATCGGCGGCGATGGCCAAGTGACCCTCGGCAACATCGTCATGAAGAGCGACGCGAAGAAAATCCGCGCGCTGTACGATGGCAAAGTCGTCACCGGGTTCGCCGGAGCCGCCGCCGACGCCTTCGCACTGCTCGAGCGCTTCGAATCCAAACTGCGGGATCACCAAGGCTCGGTCCCCCGCGCCGCCGCGGAGTTGGCCAAAGACTGGCGCATGGATCGCATGCTTCGCCGGCTGGAGGCGATGTTGATCGTCATGGACAAAGACTCTTTGCTGCTGCTCAGCGGCACCGGCGACGTGATTCAACCGTCCGACGGCGTGCTCGCCATCGGTTCGGGCGGGCCGTATGCACTGTCGGCGGCGCGGGCGCTGATGAAGCACACGGCGATGAAGCCGGGGGAGATCGTGAAGGCGAGTTTGGAGATCGCGGGGGAACTCTGCATCTATACCAACAAGCAAATCGACGTGGTGGAACTATGAGCCGCACCATCGAAGAATACCGGGCGCAGTTGCAGGCGATGCTGCCCGAGTTGGCCGAGAAATTCGGCGTGGCCGAACTGGGCCTGTTCGGCTCCCGCGTCCGCGGCGACCACCGCGAAGACAGCGACTTGGACGTGCTTGTGACGTTCCTGCCCGGCGCAAGAGTGAGTCTGTTCACCATCGGCGGGTTGGCGACCACGCTCGAAGAAGGATTGGAGGTCGGCGTGGACTTGGCGATCAAAGACAATCTCGAGCCCCGACTTAAGCCTTACATCCTCCGAGAAGAGCTGCGGATATGACTCCGCGAAACGATGCCTTGGCATTCGACCAAATGGCCGAAGCTGCGAACCGAGCGGTGCGCTACGCGGTCGGATCGTCGCCGGATGGGCTGGCGTCGGACTCGATGCGGGCCGATGCGATCCTGCGGTCGATCGGTGTGTTGGGCGAGGCGGCCGGTCGGGTGCGACCCGATGTTCGGAAGCGGTTCCCAGATCTACCCTGGAAAGAAATGAAGGGCATGCGGAATGCGCTGATCCACGACTACGACCGCGTGAATTGGTCGATCGTCTGGGAAACCTTGACCGTCCACATTCCCGCGACGATGCCGGCACTGGTCGAAGCGCAAGCCCAGATGGTGGCCGAACAGCTGCCTCCACCCGAGGAGTCCATGGAATGACCGAATCTATCACGCATCAGCAAAGCCGCACCATCGACGAATACCGGGCGCAGTTGCAGGCGATGCTGCCGGAGTTGATCGAGAAGTTCGGTGTCGCGGAGCTGGGGCTGTTCGGCTCCCGTATCCGCGGCGACCACCGCGACGATAGCGATTTGGATGTGCTCGTGTCGTTCCGACCGGAAGCCTATGTGTCGCTGTTTACGCTGGTCGATTTGGAGCTCACAATTTCCGACCGACTCGGTGTCAAAATCGATTTGGCTATGAAAGGATCACTGAAACCGAAAATCGAAACCCGTATCCTCGAAGAGGTGCAGTACCTTTGAAGCCCAAAAGCAATAGCGTCTATCTCGATTATATGTTGCAAGCGTTCAGCGATGTGACCGGTTTCGTTTGCGACCAGACCTTCGATTCGTTCCGAGCGAACAAGCTGGTGAACTATGCGACGATCCGCGCTTTGCTAATCGTCGGCGAAGCGTCCAAAAGTATCGATTCGACCATCCGAGATCGTTTTCCCGAGATCCCTTGGCGATTGATGTCGGGAATGCGCGACCGACTCGTGCACGATTATTTCGACACGAAATGGCAAATCGTTTGGAATGTTGCGACTGTCGAAATCCCAAACACGGCCGAATCTTTGAAACGCGTCCGGGATCAACTCGAAGCGGAAGAAGCGCAACAACACACCGGTAAACCCGAATGACCGAATCCCTGACCCCCCGGCAGATCGTCGCCGCGCTCGACAAGCACATCGTCGGGCAGAACGCCGCCAAGAAGGCGGTGGCCGTGGCCATCCGCAACCGCTGGCGCCGGCAGCAGCTCCCCGCGGAGCTGCGCAAAGCGATCACGCCGAAGAACATCATCCTCATCGGGCCGACGGGCGTCGGCAAAACCGAGATCGCGCGCCGCTTGGCCGACCTCGTGCAGGCGCCGTTCATCAAAGTCGAAGCGACGAAGTTCACCGAAGTCGGCTACGTCGGCCGGGATGTCGAGAGCATGGTGCGCGACCTCGTCGAAGTCGCCATCGGGCTGGTGAAACGCCGGCAGAAAGAGACCGTCCGCGCCAAGGCCGAGGAGCGCGTCATCGAGCGCTTGCTCGATCTGCTGATGCCACCGACGAAAACGACGCCGTGGGAACCGGAAGGCGAAAACGAAGAGGCCGAGAAACGCCTGCGCACGCGGGACAAATTCCGCGAGATGCTGCTGGCCGGGGAGTTGGAAGATCGCGTGGTCGAACTGACAGTCGAGCAGAAGGCGTCGCCGGTGCAAGTCTTCTCCAACATGGGTATGGAGAACATGGACGTCGATCTGCAGGGCATGTTCGACAAGTTCCTGCCGAAGTCGAACGCCCCGCGCGTGCTGCCCCTCAAGGATGCCCGCAAGGTGATCCTCGAACAAGAGACCGAAGCGCTCATCGACCGCGCGGCCGTGTCCGAGCAAGCCATCGAACTCGTCGAAAACCACGGCATGATCTTCCTCGACGAGATCGACAAAGTCTGCGGGCCGCAATCGAGCAGCGGGCCGGACATCTCCCGGCAAGGCGTTCAGCGCGATCTGCTGCCGATCGTGGAGGGGACGACGGTGAACACGAAGCACGGCCCGGTGAAGACCGATCACGTGCTGTTCATCGCGGCGGGGGCGTTCCACACGTCGAAGCCGAGCGACCTCATGCCCGAATTGCAGGGCCGTTTCCCGATCCGCGTGGAACTCACCGATCTCAGCCGCGACGACTTCCTGCGCATTTTGACCGAGCCGCAGCACGCCCTGACCAAGCAATATGCGGAATTGCTGCGGACCGAAGGGATCGACCTCAGTTTCACCCAAGACGGCACCGAAGCGCTCGCGGATCTGGCGTACGAATTGAACCGCACGACGCAGAACATCGGCGCCCGCCGGCTGCACACGATCCTCGAGCGCGTCGTCGAAGACATCAGTTTCGAAGGGCCGGACTTGGTCGAGAAGCGGGTAATCGTGGACGGCAAGATCGTCCGCGAGAAGATCGGCGCGATCATCAAGAAGGACGACCTGAGCAAGTACATTCTGTGATGCGCTCAGGACGCCCCCATGGCGAAGGTTCAGCGTGCGACTTCGGACCGCCGCGATGCCGTCTAATAGCGACCCATGTCATGCGCTGTGGCGGCTCGTCCGAGCCGGACGCGTTAGCGACGTAAGGCTCGTCCGAGAACAATAATCGCAACTGGGCAGCAAGGCAAAACTTCGCTAACGCGTCCGGCTCGGACGAGCCGCCACAACGCATGACAGGGATCGCTGGACAGGCGACTACGAAAACCCCCAAGAATCGCCGCCATACCCGTCGCCATCCCTTCTGTTGCGGATCGGCCACCATCCGGCTAAACTAATATCTCTGCCGGCGTGCCCGTCCCACCTGCGAGAATTCTCCCATGCGTTGCTTCTGCGTCCTTTGCGCCCTCGCCGCCGGTGTGTTGGCCGTGCTGCTGCTGAACCCGACCCCGGCATCGGCCCAGGCGAAGCCCGTCAGCTTCATCAACGATGTGGCGCCGATTATCAAAGAGAACTGCTTCGCTTGCCACGACGCCAAGAAACGCAGCGGCAAATACGACATGACCACCTTCGAGAAGCTCATGGCCGGCGGCGCCGGCGGTTCGCCCATCGCGGCGGGCAAGCCGAAGGAATCGGACTTCCACGACTTGATGATCACGAAGGAAGAGCGCCGCATGCCGCCCCGGGACAAGGGCGAAGCGGTCATCGCAGAGAAAGCCGCCATCATCGAAAAGTGGATCAACGAAGGGGCGAAGCTCGACGCCGGGATCGACGCGAAAGCCGACCTGTTGAAAGAACTGCGCATCCGCTGGAAGCCGCCGACGCCGGCCATCGCCTACAAGTTCCCGGTCGTCGTGAATAGCTTGGCATTCACCCCGGATAACAAGGCGATCGTCGTCGGCGCCCACCACGAACTCACCGTCTGGAGCCTGCCCGAGGCAAAGCTGATCAAGAGGATCGCCATGCGCGCCGAGCGTGCGTACGCCATGGTGTTCCTGCCCGATGGCAAGCTCGCCGTCGCCGGCGGCCGCCCCGGCCAAGAAGGGGACGTGCGCATCTTCGACATCGCCGCGAAAGGCAAAGTCGAAGGCGGCGTCGAATTCCTCGATGGCGTGAACGACCCCAAAGTCATGGTGAAGCAGCTCCTCGATTCGGACGATTCCGTGCTCGGGTTGGCGCTGGCACCGGACGGCAAGCACCTCGCGGCCGGGGGCTGCGACCGGACCATCCGCTACTGGGACATCTCCGGCGGTGCGGCCGCGGCCAAGTTGGAACAGAGCATCGAAAACCACGCCGACTGGGTGTTGGGGATCGCGCTGAGCGCCGACAACAAGTTCCTCGTCAGCGCGGCCCGCGACAAAACCGCGAAGGTGTGGGACATCAAAGCCAAGGAATCGGTGATGACCTTCCCCGATCACCAAGAGATCGTTTACGGGGTCGCGCTGAACGCCGATGCGTCGATCGGTTATTCCATCGGCAAGGATCGCCAGTTGCGGTCATGGAAGCCGGGCGGCGACGCCAAGCAGATGAAGAACTCCGCGGCCCACGGCGACGAAGTCTTCAAGATCGCGGCGCACCCCAAGGACGCCATCTTGGCGACGAGCTCCGCGGACAAGAGCGTGCGCCTTTGGGACGCGAAAGCCCACGCCGTGACGAAAACGCTGGCGGGCCTAACGGATCACGTCTTCGCTGTCGCCTTCAGCCCCGATGGCACCTTGGTGGCCGGCGGCAGTTTCGCGGGCGAGGTCGCCGTGTGGAAGGTCGCCGATCCGAAAGATTTGAAGCCGTTGGCCTTGTTCAATGCGACGCCGGGCTTGCCGGTGAAGAAGTAGTCCGCGTGGCCCAGTCGGCTCGACGAGCCGACTGGACGCCATCTCTCAAACTCCCCGGTTGTCGAAGACGTAATACACCGGCTCGCTGAAGCGGCTCTTGCTCCGCGTCTCTTCGCTCAGTTTCGCCCGGATGCCGTAGGCCCCGTTGGCACTGCCGCGGCGCTTCACGACTCCGACCCGCACGAAGCCCGCAAAGAATTGGTGCGCGTGAAGTGAGGCCGTCACTTGCGTTTTTGCGCCGATGTGATCGCGAGCAAAGATCCCGCGTCGAGAATCAAGAACATCCGCAGGTATTCGACTTCTTTTGAGATCCGGTTCAGTATGGGCACAAGGCCATCGTCGAAATTGAAACGCTTGTAAAGTGCGATAGCTTTGGCGTTGTCTTTGTGAACCAGCAATCCCAAGACGGGATGGGTCGAACGATCTTTCAGCGCTTCGGAAATCAGATCGCCCATGACCTTCATGCAGTAGCGATCTTCTTTGGGTCCGTCGGGTTTGCCTTGATAGGCGGAGTCGAGCCCGACCCAGATGATGACCGTGACGGGAATATGCGGATCTTTTTTGCCTTTCCAACGCCAATCCCGTTTGGCGAGTGCGGCGTAACCGAGCAAACTTTCCCCGCTCAGTGTGTAAAGCCAAACCCGACTCGGACTATCGGGATCGGCTATCGAAGTCAGTGCGCAATCGACTCCGGGCTGACCATCGCCTTTGATCCAATCGGACACTTCGACTTCGTAGTGTTGGCCGCCGCAATGGAAATTTTGGACAGCGGCCAAGTCGGACGCTTGGAAGGACTGTTTGGTTAACTCCAGCACCGGCTTCGCTCCAATAACGAAAAAACCCCTTTCAAACGAAAAGGGGTTCTATGGATTCCAGATCGAAGAATCGACGGGTTAATCGACAGTTGGAATGGAAGCAGTTTGGCATTGGAGAATTCCGCGACCGCTGCCTTCCCCTCGAGCGACCCCGAGGATGTGTTCGAAATCCACACCGGAGAGTTCTTCGTTTTGGAACGCCCGGGGAATCGCCCGCTTCACGGGCTTCGCGACCGGCTTCGATGCTTGGCGCGTGATCAGTTCGAGTTGATCTTCGGCTTCATCCAAGTAGATCGGCTTCGGCGACGGGCACTTGATCCGAATGCGATATGTCCGCGTCCCCGCGACATCGAGCAATTTCTCAACACGTCCGTGCAAGCCCCGCTGCAGCTTCACGCTGTCGCCCCGCTTGAATGCGGCACCGGTAGTGGGGGTGGTCGACATAATCGTTCCTCGTGGATAGCGATTTAGTTTATTGCGCGGCCCCCAGGCGGGAAGAGGCCGCGGCCGATTTCAACGAACGACCATTTATGGTCACGCCGAGGCGAGTCTGCCAAGGCGAAGTTCCATTGCGTACCATCGGGTGTTTACGCCGGCGAACGAGTCGAATGGACGAAACCCGCGCATCCGACAAAGCTAGGATCGAAAAAGCCGTAGAGATGTTCGCAGCAAATCGCAATTTCGCAATTCCCAGCGACACGCACACCAATATTCTAGGCAGTACCAGTGCCAAACGCTTCATTTCGCACTGTTTTTCCGCCCACGGTTGTCGAAGACGTAATACACCGGCTCGCTGAAGCGGCTCTTGCTCCGCGTCTCTTCGCTCAGTTTCGCCCGGATGCCGTAGGCCCCGTTGGCACTGCCGCGGCGCTTCACGACGCCGACCCGCACGAAGCCGGCGCGCTCGAAGACCGGATTCGCGTGGCCCATCGCCGAGAGCGTCTCGATCCAGTCGATCTCGCAGAGTTCGCACGCCCGGCGGATGAAGTCCGAGGCGATCCCCGCGCCGCGATAGGTCGGATGGAGCACCACGCGCTGCAGCAGCCACAATTGCGAGTTCAACGCTTGCAAGTTCAAGCCGGAGCGCGGATTCTTCAAGTCGAAGTACCGGCTCCGCAGTGTCAAGGACGCCGCCGGAGCGCTGAAGACGACGATGCCGACGGGGATGTCGCCGTGCCAAAGCAGGATCACGCGGCGGGTGAAAGCGAGGTGGTGGCTGCGGTAATGCCACCGAGCGAAGTGCGGCCAATCGCGGCGGGTGCCGTCCGAGAGCCAGAGTTCGTCGCCGAAGGAGATCCGTTTTTTTTAACATCCCGGAATTCCACGTCGATGATGCCGTCGCCGTCGCCGTGGCAGCGGATGTGGATGTCCGGATTCAAATCGTCGGCGAGGTCGTCGTGGGTCGTGGCGCACAAGGCGCCGATGCCGGAGCGCGTCGCGGTTTTGCGCAGGTTGAAGGCGATTACTTTCGCCAACGTTCGGTCGAGCACGGCGCCGAATTCGTCGAGCATCAAACAGCGCGCCCCATGGGCCAACCCGAAGGCGAGGCGGAAGCGGTAGCGCTGGCCATCGCTGAGTTCGGCGGGCGTCCGCAGCATCAATCGGGCTTCGCCGAGGCCGGCGGCGGCCAAGGCCGACAGGCGTTCGTCAAAATTCCCCGGCAGGGCGTCGATCAGCGGGCGCTCGGGCAGCGCCAGTGCGGCGAGGTCGAGGGCGTTTTCGCGTTCGCCGAGGGCCCGTAATAGGCTCGATTTCCCCGAGCCGCTCGGCCCGGTGATCAGCACCACGGCCCCGGCGGGGATGTCGATTTCGAACCCGGCCGCTACGACGTGGGGCGCTTCTTCCGGCGAAAGCCCGAACAGATCCGTGATTCGGCCCGCCAAAATCGAGCGGGAACGGGGCCGGACGGCGTAGCGGATGTCGATGGGGTTCGCCATGGTGTCACCGGGGGCAAGTGATACGGATGTTTACTGAGTACGCAAGTATATAAGCTCTCGTTTGGCGATGTCAAATCCGGCGCGGCGGAATTTTTGCAATCGCGGCGGCGGCGCTCCGGCCCGTAGACGCCCGCACCGGCGCGGGCTAACCTGACCCATCACCCTTTCGCCGGCCCACGGACGGATTCCGCACCATGGCTACGGATCAGGCGAAGGCGGCCGCACCGACATGGACGGTTCGCACGCTCCTCCACTGGACGACCGAATTCCTGAGCAAAAAAGGAATCGAGGCGCCGTCGTTGGAAGCGAGGTTGCTGTTGGCGCACGTCCTCGATTGCAAGCCGATCGACGTACTGGTGCGCTCGTTCGAC
>JBBRUN010000233.1:0-8488 GCA_038247765.1 Gemmatales bacterium
ACTCGAAGATTCCACGACTTACCAAGCCATCATCGAAAAAGGCTTGAGCCAAGGCTTGAGCAAAGGTCGGACCGAGGGTCGGACCGAGGGTCGGACCGAGGGTCGGACCGAAGGTCGGACCGAGGGTCTGCGTTCGACGATCCTCCGCCAGGGCACCAAACGATTCGGCCGGCCATCCGAAGACGTGACCGCGATGCTACTGGCGATCTTCGATGTCGCTGCATTGGAGCGACTGACCGAACGGATTCTCGATGCCACCGATTGGAACTCGTTGTTCGCCGCCGACTCTCCAATGGCGGAGTAGTTGCCGGATCGAAGTCCTGATGCAGTATCAATGACCCGTACGGCCGAGGGAAGCCGACCTTGGAAACCGACACTTCCAACCCCATCGGTCGCTACCACGACCTGCTGTCGGCGGGCGACCTCGCTGCGGACTCGCAGGGCCAACTCGACGCCCTCCAAGAATCGCGCGGCCTCTTCTACGGCACGCGGCCACTGTGCACCGTCCTTCGGCCGCGCTTCCTCACGCCCGGCCAATACCGGTTCCTGCGCGATCGGGTGAAGGTGCTGCTGCCCGCATTTCAGAAAGTCTACGACAAGGCTCTCGCCGATCCGGAGTTCAGAAAACAATTCGGCCTGCGCGAGTGGGAAGATCGGTTGCTGAGCATCGAACCGCGCTTCGCGTGCCCCAGCCCGACGAGCCGATTCGATTCGTTCTTCGTCTCCGAGACGGAGTTGAAGTTCACCGAATTCAACACCGAGACCCCCGCCGGGGCCGGCTACTCGGATGCCCTCGCCGACATCTTCTACGGGCTGCCAGTCTTTCAAGAATTTCAGCGGCAGTACGATTGCAAACCGATCCCCGGCAAACCCGGCGTCTGGCATGCGCTGCTCGACTCTTTCGCGCAGTTCCGGGGGTTGAACCACGAACCGCCGCGCATCGCGATCCTCGATTGGCGCGAGGTGCCGACCTTCAGCGAGTTCGTCCTCTTCTACGATTACTTCCGCAGCATGGGGGTCGAAGCCCGCAACGTCGATCCGCGCGACGTGGAGTACGTCGACGGCAAGTTGATGGCCGGGAACTACCACATCACGCTGATCTACAAGCGGGTGCTGATCTCGGAACTCATCGAGCGCGGCGGCTTCGATCACCCCGTGGTGCGGGCCGTGCGCGACGGTGCCGTTTGCATGGTGAACACCTTCCGCTGCAAAATCTTGTTCAAGAAAGCGAGCTTCGCCGTCATCAGCGACGAGGCCAACGCCGAGTTGT
Organism: Gemmatales bacterium; assembly: GCA_038247765.1. Classification (GTDB taxonomy): domain Bacteria; phylum Planctomycetota; class Planctomycetia; order Gemmatales; family Gemmataceae; genus JALHQU01. Next base: position 1,271 of record JBBRUN010000233.1, read on the forward strand.
TCACGCCGGAGCAACTCGCCGCCATCCGCGACCACATCCCTTGGACACGGGTCGTGCAGGAGCGCAAGACGCTGCTCGATGGACAGACGATCGACCTGCTGCCGTTCGTGATCGCGAATAAGGATCGCTTAGTGCTGAAGCCGAACGACGACTATGGCGGCCGGGGGATCGTGCTCGGGTGGACGGTCGATCAGCCGATCTGGGAACAGGCCGTGAAGCAGGCGCTGGCCGAACACTATGTCGTGCAGCAGCGCGTGAAGCTGCCCTACGAAGACTTCCCCGGCTTCGAAGGGGGCCAATTGCAGATCATCCCGCGGATGCTCGACACGAACCCGTTCGTCGCCTTCGGCACCCACATGCACGGCTGCCTGACGCGGATTTCGACGGAAGCGCTGCTGAATGTGTCCGCCGGCGGCGGGAGCACGGTGCCGACGTTTTTGATCGAGGCGCGGTGACGGAAAGTCGGTTGCCGCGAAGGTTGTATCGGCGGTTTCCACTACACTGATTCCGGTGCGGTTCCTTCACCTTCGGCGGGAGTTGGTCATGGCGTTGCGCACTCTGCTCGTCGTCTTCGCGACCGTTCTCGGGGCATCATCGGCGCCCGCTCAAGCGCCGGCGCCGGTCAACACCATCTCGGCGGACGCCACGGATACCCTGCGCGTCGCTCCCGATGTCGCCCGGATCACACTGATCGTTGTGACCAAAGATCCCGTGGCCGAGACCGCGACCGACGAGAACGAGAAACTCGCCAAGGATCTCGTCGACAACATCGCCAAGTTGAAGATCAACGGCATCAAGGTGACCTCGCAAGTCCTCAAGATCGCCAAAGTCGAAACGAGCGATAACGTCGCCGCTGTGCCCGGCGCAAACCCGATGCCCAAGTCCGACTACCGCGCCGCCCGCGCCGTGACGATCTCCGTCAAAGACGCCAATCCGGAACAGTTGCAGGCCACCGTTGCCAAGATCCAGAAAGAGGCCGCGAAGATGGGCGTGGCCGGCGATTCCAACCAAAGCATTTACAACGGCTTCGGCAACGAGCGTCAGAACGCCGTCAAGGTGACATACGGCCTGCAAGACGGATGGGACGACCGCAGCAAAGAGGTCTTGGCGAAGTTGACCAAGCGGGCGCTGGATCGGGCGAAACTCCTCGCCGAGGGGGCCGGTTTGAAAGTGGTGGGGGTCGTTTCCATCGACGAGCCGCGCGAACCGACAGCGCCGTCGAATTTGCTGAATATCTACGGGAACCAAGAGTCGAACGATGAACTCACCGACGGCGAACTCGTCCTGAAAGTGCGCATCCGCGTCACGGTCCGCGTGACGGAAAAGTAATTCTCCCCGCGCGGCGACGCTATGAACACCGCGCTCCTCCTCCAATGGTTGCAGCTCCCGCCCGGCCCTTGGCCGCCGGACGAGCGCGCCCTGCTCGGCTTGGCGGCGGGCCCCGTCGATTCCATCCGCGCCGAATCGAACGCCCTCGCGCGGATGGAAATGCTCCGTCCGCACCAGCTCAAGCATCCGGAAGTCGTCACGGAAGGGATGAACCGGTTGGCACAAGCATTGATCGCGCTGACGGCGAGCGCGGAAGCGATCCCTCCCCCGCGCAAGCCGGTGCGGAAAACGCATCCGAAGCCGAAGCCACCGGAAGTCGAGTCTCCTCTCATCGATCTGACTCCTCTGGCGTCCGTCGCTCCGGCGGCACCGCAGTCGGCAATTCTCGAAGCCGAGATGATCGTTGAGGCGGAAGTCGTCCGTGCACCCGCTTCGGTCGAAGCTCCGATTCCGTTGCCGCTGCCGGCCGAGGCGATCCCGCCGGGGTTGATCGAATTACCCGAGATTCCCCATTCGGATGATCGCCGGAAAAGCTACCGGCAACTCGCTTACTTGCGGAAATTGCACCGGGCTTGGGTCGCGCTGCAGCCCGTTGTCGCCGCGCCGAGCGAGCCGCTGGTTTCCGCCGAGATGGTTTATCGCCTGCTCGTCGGGTTCCGGGATCTCCGAGGACTCCTCCGCCGGGGCCGGGCGCGCTACCGCGCTTTGGAATCGGCCGGCGGATCGGTGCTCGCATTGGCCCAACAGAACCACTCGGTGTTGGTCGTCCGCGAGTTGATCCCGGGCCAACGCCAAGCCGTCGCGATGGACTGGGCATTGGGAAAAGCTTCGCTCGAAGGGCAGATGTCGGCCGTGCGGAAATCGTTGAAGCGGCCCCGTTCGCACAACGCCCTCGCCGAAGCCGGCCGGGTCTTTGGCCAACGACTCCAGCAGAATCCCGAGTGGGTTCTCGCCTCGTTGACGGTGCTGCTCATCTTCGGCGGCATCGCCCGCACACTGGCCCGATAGATGACGGACCGCGGCCCGCCGTCGCCCCGTCCGGAATTTCGCCCCCTTGACATTAGTTGTTGGGCTACTTAGACTTGGCATCGAAACCGAAAACCGACAACCGTTTGGCCCCACTCTCTTCGGGGATCGCGCCGTGACCAAAAAAGAAATCGTCAAGTTGATTTCCGATAAGCTGCAGATTCCCCAAATTAAAACGAAGGAAATCGTCCAGCTCACCTTCGACGCGATTGTGGACACGTTGGTCAGCGAAGGTCGCATCGAACTCCGCAACTTCGGGGTCTTCGAAGTCAAGCGCCGCAAGCCGCGGAAGGCCCGGAATCCGCGCACCGGCGACGCCGTCGAGGTCGAGGCCAAGAACGTTGTCACGTTCCAACCGGGCAAGATCATGGAAGAGAAAGTGCGGGACGCCAAGAAAGTCGTCGAACCCAAACGCAAGACCCGCAAACCGGCCAACCGGCTCGTGCCGCGACCCGTCCCGGTCGGAGCCGAACCGGATGCCCCCACCATCGATTCGGAACCGTCCGGCAACGGAGAACTCCCGATGAAACCGCGGTGAAGGCTTGCCCAAATTCGCCAGCCGGTCGATATTCCGAATGTGCATCGATTTTGTCGGTTGTGCGGGTTGGATTATTTGGATTTGTTTGAAGGTCTGGCGCGGTGCTGCCGATAGGAATGGTACGACCTAATATTCGTCGTTGGTTGGCGGAGAAATCCGCCGAGACGGCGCCCGGGGGGGATACCGGGGAGTTTGGGTCGCACTGCAGCACGCCAGAGGGGTTGGTCATGCTCCGTCGCATCGTTATGCTCGCCGTAGTCGGCTGTGGATTGTCCGCGACGGGGTGCCTGAACTTGTACCCCAGCGATCCGGTCCAACGTACCGAAGTCCTCATCAACGAGTCCGAGAACTACCGCCAAATCAGCGATGTGTTCCGGCGCTTCTGGTTCACGGATCAACCCTCGCACCTCACGCCCGAGCGCATCCACGGCGGCATCCTGTAAGGACGCCTTGGCGGGGCCGATCGGAATGTGCGCCCCAGCATGCGGGCGCTCATTCCGATTGCGCCGCGCGCGAATGCGAGCTCTTCAGGCTTTCCCGCACTGCGAACTTTCCGCAATTGCGGGCAATCCCCTAATTTGGTGGTTCGGTTGGACGATTGCCGTCGGCGCGAACCGGGGGCAGGCGAGTCGAATCAACTCAAATCTAGGCCTTGTCCAAGCGTGATCTCGATCAGCTTGTCTTCTGCGAATGCCAAAAAGCTCTTGCGGGAAGCGTTGCGCATGAGATGGTGCGGCCGCCATCCGACCGTGAAGCGATTGCACGGCGACTTCCGAAACGGCATCCGACTGTCGAAGACGGAAATGAAGCCGTACGAGGCGCGGCTGGAGCGTTCCCGTTGCTTCCCAAGTACGACATCACGATCAAACCGAGCGGCAGGTAAACCAAGTCCTGCCGCTCGCATAAGGTATCAGTAGCCCCCACCCTTCGCTCGGCTACCTATGAAATCCCTCCTGTTACTATGCGTTTCCCTGATCGCTCAGCAAACATCGGCTGCCGAACCGAATATTTGGGAAGCACCTCTACCGGCTCAGCCTTCGGAGTCGAAGCCGTTCCGGCCCGTAAAAGTGCCGAAGTGGGTCGAGGAGACCCTCGGCGTCGGCTATACGCTTTCGGCCATGGACTCGAAATCGCGGGAGAATGCCGCGAAACACGGCGTCACGATCAGCGAGATGAACTTCGTCGATCCGTTCTACCCCTACTACGACAGCAAGTTTCTCAAAAAGCGCAGCCCGCACGTCGGACTCGACAAGTTGCCTAAAGACATCGCGGAGTACAAGAAACTCGGCGTGCGGATCCTCGCGGTCTATCCGCCGACGCTGCAGGGCGAGGTCTACGAAGCGCACCGCGACTGGCGGCGGATCCCAACCGATACCAAAGAGATCCCGCAGGTCGATATGAAGAAATTTGGCCACGGCGGCAGCCTGTGCCCCATCGGGCCCTATGGGGATTTCTTCGTCGATGTCCTCGTCGAAATTCTGGAAAAGCATCCCGATGTCGACGCCTTCAGCTTCGATGGCCTGCACCACGGCGGCGTCTGCTATTGCGAGCACTGTCGGAAGAACTACAAGGCGGACACCGGCAAAGAGATTCCGAAGTCCGACCTCAACGAAGCCCCGTTCCGGCGCTATCAGCACTGGGCCGACCGCCGGCTCGAAGACCTCGTGGCGAAAGCGCAGACGCGATTGAAGGCGATCAAACCCGAAGTTGCGCTCGTGACGTGGTCCACGAATGCCGGGCGATTCGGGCACTTCCTCAGCGTGCCGCGGAATATGTCCGCACGGATGAATCTACTCTTCGACGCGCCGGATCAGGAATTCTGGCTCGACGAATCGAATCGCGGGAACACCATCGTCCCGGCATTCGCCAACGCCTACGCTTGGAGCGCCACGAATCACCGCGTGGCTTTCAGCGAACCCTACCTGATGAGCCATGGCAACCCATATGGCAAGGACAGCTTCCCGGCCCACGAGGTCGAACGGCGGATGATGCTCGCGCTCACGTACGGCGCCGGCCCGAGCCTCGCAGTCGCCCAACCGGCGCAGTTGCAAGAGGCAGCGTACCACTGCCTCGATGAAGTGCAGAAGCGCAAGGCCTGGCTGACGCACAAAAAGCCCGAGCCGTGGGCCGCGATGCTGATGAGCGACAACACCAAGACCTTCTACGGCCGGGAGTCGGGCCGCGTCGAGGAGCGGTACTTGGCGAGTACCTTCGGCGCCTTCCGCGCTTGCACGGAGGAGCATCTGTCGGTGGCCCTGATCAACGATTGGAACCTCACCGAGGCCGACCTGAAGAAGTACGCCGTGCTGATCCTGCCGAACGCCGCGAGTTTGGATGCGGAGCAGTGCAAGGCCATCGAGCGATTCGTCCGCAACGGCGGCGGACTCGTGGCGAGCTTGGATACGTCGCTTTTCGACGAGTTCGGCGACCCGCGCAGCCAGTTCGCGCTCTCCGATTTGCTCGGGGTCGAATACCGGGGCCAGCCGAAGTCGAGCGCGGTGCCGGCGGAACTCGATGTCAACTTCGCGAAGTCGATTGGCCCCGATTACTGGGATAATCGCAAGCAGGTCTTCGATTTCCGCATCACCCCTGGCGCCTGGCTGTACGAGGGGAAACTGAAATCGCTCATTGGCCTTGATGTCGTGACACTCAAGGCCCCGGCCGTGGTCGTCAAGGCCCGCGATGGGTCGCGCATCCTCGGCACCATCAGTACGAAGGGCGATCCGAAGGCGGTCGCCTGGCCCGCCATCGTCGAGCGCGATCACGGTAAGGGGCGCGTCATCTACCTCGCGGCCGGGTTCGACGCGGGGTATTACTCGTATTCGTATCCCTACCAGCGACTCGTACTAGCGAATTCGATCCGTCGCGTCGCGGGGGACGTCAAACAACCGGTTGCGGTCGAAGCCCCGATGTGTGTGCATACAACCGTGATGCGGCAGACGAAAGAAGGGAAGGAGCGGTTGATCGTCCACTTGTTCAACAACGTCAACACGACGGGTGGGCACGCATTCCCGAACGACGACGTGCCACTGCGCGAAGAAACGCTGCCGATCCATGACATTCGCGTGACTTTCCGCCTCGGCTACAAGATCAAGTCGATCCACCTGGAACCGGGCGGGAAGGACTTGGCGATGAAGGTCGGCGCGGACGGGATCACCGTTGTGGTACCGAGGCTCGACATCCACACGATGGTGGTGGCAGAACTCGAGTAGTTCGGCATGTACAATCTCCCGCACATCTTCCGGATTCGCCGTGGTTTTCCATGATGGAACGACAATACCGCCCGCGCGAACCTTCCGCATCTGCGGGCGATCCCGTATGCTGGAGGTTCGGTTGGATGGTCGGAGGGACGATCGCCGCTCGGCAGGGGCCGGGGGGAGGAAAGTCCGGGCTTCATAGGGCGCGGTGGTGGGTAACCCCCACCCCCGGTAACGGTGGGTGCTCCCGGGCATCGCCGCCAACGGGCGGGACAGTGCAACAGAAAGGAAACCGCCCGGGAGCAGTGGTCGGCGGTCAGTGATCGGTGGTCAGAAAGATTTCTTCTCTGACCACTGACCACCGACCACTGCTCCCGGGTAAGGGTGAAACGGTGCGGGGCGAAAGCCCTTAAAGTAAGAGCGCACCAGCGACCGGGTGACCGGTCGGCTCGGCAAACCCCACCGGAAGCAAGGCCAAGCAGAGAGCAGGACCGGCCCGGTCCGCTACGACTCTCGGGTAGGCTGCTCGATCCGGCCAGCAATGGTCGGGCTAGAGAAATGATCGTCGCCGGGAGCGCCGCGAGGTTCCCCGGCACAAAACCCGGCTTACACGCCGGCCGGCCAACCGAATCCGGGAATTTTTTACACCAGCCAACTGTTCGAACTCGACTTCCGTTATCCTCTTTTCGAGGAGAATGGATATGTCGGTTCGAATTTACGTTTTCATCGCGATGCTTTTCGGTATCCCGAACGTACTTTCCGCTGCGGATTCAGTGCTCTTCGCACGGGATGGGAAAGCGATCATCAGCGGTTCTCGGGACGGCACGGTTCGCCTCTGGAACGCCGAGACAGGTCGGGAGGTTTTCGGTTTCATCACGGCGGGGAAAGACCGGTTGGCGTGGACGCCCGAAGGCTTTTACTCCACGTCATATGCTGGCGAGAAGTTGATCGCTTGGAAATCCGCGGCCGCCAAGGATCCGCGCGGATACCGGATCGAGACCCCGGATCGGCTCGACAGGAAGTTCCACCGCTACGATCTCTTCCCGCACCTGTTCACCGCACTCGACTTGACCAAGGCTTTGGTCAAAGCGAACAAACTGGTGAAATGAGCCTCCGACCGCACCTCTC
>JBBRUN010000234.1:0-8480 GCA_038247765.1 Gemmatales bacterium
AAGTCAGCGGGATGACGAAATACGCGGCGAGGAAGTAGTGCACTTCGCCGCGGAGGTAGTGGTAGGGCTGGAAGGCGTAGAGGACGCTCATCGCGATCGATGCGGGGATCGACAGCCGGAAGCGCCGGAGTACGAACATGGCGCTGAGGGTCGTGAGCGGGTAAGTCAGCAGGTAGTAGATGTTGAAGACTTCGACGGGGTCGGGGAAAAACCGACCGAGGACACGGATACCGGCGAAGTGGAGCGTATCGACGATGGGGTAGTCGTAAAGCTCTTGGCGGCCCGGCGCCCCGAGGCGATCGTTGGTCCAGTGGTCGCCCCCTTCGACCGTCGCCTTCACCAGCGGAAGGATTAACAGCGCATCGTTCTTATAACTGAACGGCACACTCAGATCGACGTTTTCGAGACGCATCCCGTAGTAGAGCACGCCGCACGTAATCGCGAGCGCGACGGCGTACCCGAGCAGGCAGACAGTCCAAGGGGCGGCGCGCGGAACCGGAGCGGGGGCGGGCACGACCATCGGCACGGGCAGCTCGGCGGGGCGATCCATAACCGGCAGACCTCGCCGCGCACTCGGTGCGGCTCCCGGAGACTCATACGATACCACTTCAACATTACTTGAACGGTGAGACGATGGCCAACCCGGCGCTGATTGTCGGTTGCGGATATTTGGGCGCCCGCGCCGGCCGGGCGTGGCTCGACGCCGGCCGCACTGTCGTCGCGCTGACGCGCGGTCGCGCCGATAGCCTGCTATCGCAGGGGTTCGCGCCAATCACCGGCGATGTCCTCGACCCCGACAGTCTGCGCTCGCTCCCGGCCGCGTCTACTATCCTCTACGCCGTCGGCTTGGATCGCTCCGCCGGGCGATCGATGCGCGAAGTCTACATCGAAGGGCTCCGCAACGTACTCGCGACGCTCCCGGCGGGCGGGCGGTTCATCTCGATCAGCAGCACGAGCGTCTATGGCCAGACGGACGGCGAACTCGTCGACGAATCCACGGCGACGGAACCGCTCGAAGAGAACGGCCGAATCGTCCTCGAAGCCGAGCGACTGCTCCGCGAGTACCGACCCGATGCGACCATCCTCCGCTTCGCCGGGATCTACGGCCCCGCCCGGCAACTCCGCAAGCAGCCGCTGTTGAACGGCGAACCGTACACCGGCGACGCCGAGAAGTGGTTGAACCTCATCCACGTCGCCGACGGGGTGGGCGCCGTGCTCGCGGCCGAGCGCGGCAAGCCGGGCGGTACGTTCAACATCGCCGATGACACCCCGGTGTCACGCCGGGAGTTCTACACCGAGCTCGCGCGGTTGTTGAATGCCCCCGAAGCGCGCTTCGAACCCGCTCCGCATACCGCGAAGGAAGCGAATCGGCGCATCTCCAACGCGAGCGCCCGTTCGGAACTCGGCTTCGCCCCCGCTTACCCGAGCTTCCGCGAAGGCCTGCCGACTTGCTTGTAATCCTTCGATCTCCGGTTCATCGCCACGGTCAACCGCCGGTAGACCCCGGCGGCGAGCATCGCGGTGAAGCCGACCCAAGCGCAGAAGCCGAGGAACGGGGCAATCGGCCCCGGCGTGTAATGCCGCTTCCACGAGAATGGCCCGAGGTTATCTTCGCTCAGCTTGTCCATCGGCCAGAAGCCCGCGACGAAGGGCGGCGTGAAGCCGAGCATCCCTTGCCCGAAGAGATCCCAAGTTCGATCCGACGCGCCGACGCCGAAGCTCAGCGGCAAGGCGCAGCATAGCAGTAGGAGCAGCCAGAATCCGCCCGCGAAGAAGAAGGCCGCGCCGAACGCCCGGATGCTGGCGATCAGCGTCGTCCGCGCCGTGACCGAGCAGAACATGCCGAGCAGGGCGAACGCCGAGGTGTACAGCGCGATGTGCAAGATCGCCAGCGGCAGACTGAGGATGTGGATCGAACCGATGGCCAGTCCGATGACCCAAACGACGATGAGCATCGCGTAGCAAAATCGCATCCCGAGTACGGCCCCGAGGAACTTCCCGCGCAGCACCTCCCACGGGTGCAGCGGGGCCGCAATCAGGCTGATCCAAGTATCGCGGTCGCGCTCACCGCTGATGCTGGCTGCCCCGCGCAGGGCCGCGGCGAAGAAGATCAGCAGGCTCAGGAACCCCGTGGCGACGCGGACCCAGATCGTCATACCTTCCCGGAAATCCACCCACCGCTCGGCGAACGTGGCATTGCCGCGCCAGTTCGACGAGCGGCCAAATATTTCGAACCCGATCAGCACGGGGATTGCCACCAAAAGCAATACGATCACCAACCGGAAGAACCAGCCGGCGCAACCGGCGCGGCGATGGCCCGTGAAGACCTCCCGCCACAGTACGGGGTCGTTGCCCATCTCAGTCCGTTGCGGGCCGGTGCCCGCGATGCGTTTCGATCCCCCGCTGTTCTGGGCCAGCGCGATGACCCGCAAACGAATCACCGCAAAGCCGATCATGGCGATGGATGCGACACCCCAAAAGAGCACGTAGTCGCGCAAGATGCCGGCGACGACGTCGTCGCTCAGGTCTTTGCCGCCGCGCGTCCGCAGCAACACGCTGAAGATCAAATTGCCATCGGCGAACCAACCGGTGAGATCGGCGCTGTCGAAGCTCGCGCCGGCGATGGTGAATAAGTTCCCGTACCATCGCAAGCCGGCTTGGCCGAGCAAGCCGACCGCGGCGGAGACGAGGAGGTACACGAACGCCAGCGCGTATGAGATCGCGATGGCGTCCCGCGACTTTTTGCAGAGCGTCGAGCAGAGGACGCTGAGCGCCGCGAGTCCGATCACCGTCGTGGCGGTGGCCGCCGCCGCGGAGAGTGCCAACTCCGGATCGATGCCGCCGAAGAGTTGGAGGAACGCCAGCACCGGCATCCCGGCGAGGACGTACATCAGTAGGTTGGCGATGCGGGCCGCGAGTTTGCCGAAGATGATCTCGCGGTTTTTCAGGTCGGTGGCGAGCAAGAATTCCAGCGTTTGACGCTCTTTTTCATCGGTGATACACGCCGCGACGTACGCCGGTGTCAGCAAGAACGCCACGGTGAACTGCACCCCGGCAAACGCCTCGAAAAAGGTATTGGCGAAGCCGGCGAGTTCCGACGGCCGCACCGTGCCGGTGAAACCGTAGCGCAGGGTCTTGGCCATCCACGCGGCGTAGAGCAGCGCGAGCAATCCGACGATGACAAGGACGTACAAGAATCGCAGGGCGAAGGTCGTCCGCCGGCGGCCGATCCGCTGGATTTCGTGGGCGAAGACGGGCCCGAACAGATGGCGGAGTGGCTCCCGCGCGACCACGATCAGCGCCAGCAGCCAAGCCGACCCCACCAGTACGGTGGTCCCTGCGGACCAGTGACCGACTCGCGAGGAGTACGCCAAGCCGACCGCCCCGAGCAACCAGAGCGACGCGCCGAGTGCGGGCCAGTAGCGTTTCGACTCGGCCATGTCTAACCCCGCCGGGAACGGACACGGCTCATGAAACGGCAAAGCCTCGTCGGAAACAAGGGTTTCGAAGCGGAATCGATTCCATTACATTCAATGCATGCCCCTTTCCCCGCTGCCGGTCGATGCCGTACTCCCCGAGATGCTAAGCCATTTGCGCTCGGCCAAGGCCGTCGTGTTGCGCTCGCCGACGGGGGCGGGGAAGACGACCCGCGTGCCGCCGGCGATTCTCGACGCAGGTCTCGCCGAGAACGGCCGGGTGCTAATGCTGGAACCGCGACGCGTGGCGGCGCGGGCTGCGGCGCGGCGGATGGCACACGAACACGGCAGCCCACTCGGTGAAACCTTTGGGTACCACGTCCGCTTCGAGCGTCACTTTAGCGCCCGCACGCGGGTGCTCGTCGTCACGCCGGGCATGCTGTTGCGGCAACTCCACGACGATCCGTTTCTGGAATCGGTCTCGTGCGTTGTCTTCGACGAATTCCACGAGCGCGGCCTCGAGTCCGACATCGCCCTCGGCATGGTAAAACTCCTGCGGCAGACGGTGCGGAGCGATCTCCGCGTCGTCGTACTCTCGGCGACCATCGACCCGGTGCCGATATCCCAATACCTCGGCGATTGCCCGATCGTCGTCAGCGATGGCCGGACGTTCCCCGTGGAAGTGAGCTACCGCCCGCGCCGGGCCGATATGCCGGCGACCACCGCCGCCGCGGATGCGGTGAACGAACTGATCGACCGAACCGGCGGCGGCGTGCTCGTCTTCTTGCCGGGGTTGCGCGAAATCCGTCAGACGGCGGGCCTGCTCGAACTGGTACTCCGGCAGGGGATCGAGGTGTTGCCCCTCCACGGCGATCTGCCGCCGGAGCAGCAGGATCGCGCGTTGCAGTCACGCGGCCGCAAAGTCGTTCTCGCTACGAATGTCGCCGAGACCTCGGTGACGGTCGAAGGCATCAGCGCCGTCGTCGATACCGGCACCGCCCGGCAGCTCGAGTTCGACACCGACACGGGGATGAATCGCCTGCGGATCGTGCCGATTTCGCGCGCCGCGGCCGATCAACGCAGCGGCCGGGCGGGGCGGACGCAAGCCGGCATCTGCGTGCGACTCTGGGATGAGGCCGGACACCGCACCCGGCCCGAGCAGACGGAGCCGGAGATTCGCCGGATCGACCTCGCCGGAGCAGTGCTGCAACTGCACAGCTTCGGCGAAACCGACCTCGCGGCGTTCCCGTGGTTCGAGCCGCCGCGGCCGCAAGCGATTCCGCAAGCCGAGCAACTGCTGGAACAACTCGGCGCGATGAGCGCCGGAAAGTTGACCCCGCTCGGGGACCAACTCGCGAAATTGCCGGTGCATCCCCGCGTGGGTCGATTGTTGATAGAAGGCGCTCGCCTGGGAATCGCCGAGCGCGCGGCATTGGCGGCGGCGCTGTTGAGCGAGCGCGATCCGTTCGTCCGCCAGGATGGCGGTTGGAAACGGCCGAGCGACGCGACGACGTCCGATGTGTTGGATCGCGTCGAAGCGATGGAAGCCTTCCGGAATCAGGGGCGAACGGTGTTCCCACTCGGGGAATTGCACCGTGGGAGCGCCAAACAATTGCTGGAAGTGCAGAAGCAATTGTTGCGGACTTTCGATCGCCAGACCTTACCCCCTAACCCCGTCTTCGAAACGGAGAGTGGGAACCGGAATGACGATGCCCTCCTCCGCTCGATCTTCGCCGCCTACCCCGACCGGCTCGCGCGGCGGCGCGGACTCGGTGATTCGCGCGCTCGCATGGTCGGCGGGCGCGGCGTCAAACTGGCCCCGCAGTCGGGCGTCACCGAGTCGGCGCTGTTCGTCTGCGTGGATGTCGAAGCCGGGGGCGTGGAGTCGCTCGTGCGATCCGCGAGCACCGTCGAACGGGATTGGCTTCCACCCGAGAGGCTGCGTTCGACGAACGAAGTCCTCTTCGACGATTCCGCTGAGAAACTCGTGGCACGCAAGCAACTGCGCTACGGCGATCTCGTCATCGACGACGTGCCGGGGCACATCGCGGATGAGAATCGCGCCGCCGAGGTGTTGGCCGAAGCCGCGAAGGCGCGCTGGGACAAGGCCAAGCCGTCGGACGATTCGGCCGCCGGTCGATTCTTGCTCCGGGCCGCTTGCTTCCGGGGTTGGTTCCCCGATGTCGAGTTCCCCGAAGTTCCCCTGAAGGAACTGCTGCCGGAACTCTGCCGGGGGCTGCGTTCCTTAGAAGCGGTGCGGAACGGATCGTGGCTCGAACGCATTCGCAACGAGATTCCTTATCCTCTGCTCCAGCGTTTGGATCGCGAAGTACCCGACTCGCTGACGGTACCGACGGGAAGCGTCATCCCGCTGACGTACGAACTCGGTCGCCCGCCGATCTTGGCGGTTCGCATCCAAGAGATCTTCGGCCTATCCGAGACGCCCCGCATAGCCGGGGGCCGGGTGAAGGTGCTGCTGCATTTACTCGCGCCGAATCATCGCCCGCAACAGGTGACCGACGACCTCGCCAGCTTCTGGGCCAATGGCTACGCCGTGGTGAAAAAGGAACTGCGGATGAAATATCCGAGGCACAGTTGGCCCGACGGGCGTGAAGCCACCGAGCATCGCGACGCTCACGAATACCGTGCTCTACGCCTAGTGGCCCATTGCGGCTGAAAGTTGTCGTCGAAATTGAGTCCCAACGGGACGACAGAAGGCAGCCAGGCGTGGCGCGAAGCGGGACCCCTGGAATCCTATTTGACGCGTCCGGCTCTAACCTCAAACCGTCAATGTCGTGCAGCACTAGCTCGCCGGTCTATTGTCGATCGAACGCCTCGGCGGCGAAAAACGTTCCCAATCGCCCGCAGCCAGTCATCACTTCATCGAGGATCAGCGTGAGCCGGCGGCGCCCAGCGATCTCGCGGATCGCATCGAAGTAGGCCCGCGGTGGCACGATGGCGCCGCCGCTGCCGATAACCGGTTCGAGGAGGATGCTTGTGATCGCCGGGTCGTCGCGGATCGCATCGTCGATGGCTTGCGCGCATTCGAGCGAGCAGCCGGGGAAGGTTTTGCCCCACGGACAGCGGTAGCAGTAGGCCGGGGGAACCCGCGGCGATTCGGCGATGGGTGACATCGGCAAGCGGAACATCCTCGCGTCGCTGAGGGCGAGCGTCGTAGCAGCCGAAGTCGGCGTCCCACGCCGGCGGGCTGCACGCGAGAAAGCCCATGCGCAAATCCATCCGGATGATACTCGGCAGCGCGCGTTCGTCCGCGGCCGTCACCGGGACGATCTTCAAACTGTCGATTTGGGTAACCGGTCGGGCCGGGGCGTACCACTCCGAGTCGGCACCGAATGCCCGCAAATACGAACGGATGGTATCCAATTGCTCGGGGCTTCGACGCGGAAGCTCTCGGCCCCGAGTAAGAACGCCGCCCCGCGTTCGGAGTAGCAGTTCCATGCCGTAGCTGAGGTGCTGGATGGCGGGACCGGTGCGGTGCTCGGCCGCGACGCAGGTTCGACCACCTTGGAGGATTTTCGCGGCGATGGGGTCGAGCGCGGCGAGGTCGAATTGGCAATCGCCGTACAGTCCGGTCGCGCCGTCGATGGCGCGGTAGGTGCCGAGGAGTTCGGCGCGTTCGGTGTCGACGAGAATGATGTGATCGCAGCGGTCGTCGAATTCGTCGTGATCGCGGTCGCCGGTGGCGCCGGCCCGGTAGCCGATTTCATCGAAGAAGACGCGGTGCCGGAGCCGGTAGGCTTGTTCGCGTTCGGCCGACTCGGTGGCGACACCGAGCCGCCAGGGGCGTCCGCACAGCGGCTGGCAATCGAGAAGCCAATGGGCCATTCGGCATATCCCAGAGGCGTTCGGAACTACTTCTTCACAGTCGTTTTATCGACGCCCTTCGACGTGCCGGTGATGCTGAACGAGCCGTTGTTGGGGAGTTCGGCCGTGAGGTCGACGGTGACATCGAGTTTGCCGTCTTCGAAGTCGATGGTACCGTCGATGCAGGTGTCGATGGAACCTTTGATGACCATCTTGCTGCCCTCTTTGGTCTTGGCGAACTGCCCGCCGAGGTCGATCTCGGTGACGAAGACTGTAATCGTCAATTCGATGACGCCGAACTGCGCGCCGTCCTTCTTGTAGGCCTTCAAGAGCTTGCCCGAGACGGTCGATTTCTTGGTGTCGAGCTTCATTTTGTCATCGCCGAGCGACTTGAACATCTTGTCGGTCTTGTCGGCGGGGACTTTCCAACTTTCGCCGACTTTCACGGCGGCCGCCGGCAGGAAATCTTCGTTTTCCGGCTCGTCGTCTTTCTTATTGAAGCTTTTGAACAGCTCGGGGGCTTCGTCTTCTTTCAGTTCCTTGCCCTTGATGCTGAACTCGTATTTGTCGCCCTTCTTCTCGATCAGCACGGTCTCGCCGGCGTAAACGGCTTTGGTGGTCTCTTCCTTTTCGGTCTTCTCGGCGGTCTTGTAGGTGCGTGTCAGCTTCGTGGCTTTCTTATCGCCGTCTTTCTTCTCGAGGATTTCCTCGGTGTAAACTTCCTTCTTCCCGCTCGTCACCTCTTGCTTCATGTTCATGCCCATGATGTCGATGATGATGTTATTCTTGCTCTCTTCGGTCTTTTCGATGTCGTGCTTGTCGCCTTTTTTGTACTTGTACAGCTTGAGGGTGTACGTCTCGTCAGCGGCGGAGGCGGGCGCAGCCGCGAGCAAGCCGAAAACGAACAGGGCGGCGAGGATCGGACGCGGCATGGTGCAATTCCTTGTCGGGTGAATCGGGCGAATGGGCACGCGGACTATGATACGCGGGGTCGGTATTGGGAGTTTCTTTTCGGCGCGCGATTATTCCGTCGCGCGCCAACGCTTCATCGTCCCATCGCGGCCGATGCTGATCAGCGAGCCATCTCTCGGGGAGACTCCGAGTTCCACGATGCGGTCGGTGTGGGCCGCCAGCAGGGCGCGTTCTTGGCCGGTCGCGGGGTCCCAGACGATGGCCGTGTGATCCTGCCCGCCGCTGATCAGCGATTGGCCGTCCCGCGTGAAATGCAACACCTTCACC
>JBBRUN010000235.1:0-8470 GCA_038247765.1 Gemmatales bacterium
ACCGAGTCTTGCACCCGACGAACACCGAATCACGCAACTGACTTCGCAATCTGCTTGGAATTCGCTTTTAACCTTGTCATTCGAAGTCCAAGATGCCCTCTTCGCCGCACTTCGGAGTTCGCAAAACAATGCTCGAACTCGTCTTTTCCACCTTTATTGATTGGTTCTGACGCTGTCAGAACCAATCAATTCGCAACGAGAAAAGTTTGGAAAACGAAATGGTATTTCTTGAAGCTGTGTGGGGCAAAGTGGGAAAAGGTACTTTTCCCACTGACTGTCACCCGTTGATCGCTCATTTGATTGATGTCGGCGTCGTGGCGAGCGAACTCTGGAAAGCCGTGAAAGAATCGCTTAAGAAGAAGCTCGCTGATGGCTGCTTACTATCAATTGGTGAAGTCGAATCTTGGGTGATATTTCTCATCGCAGCCCATGACCATCGGCAAGGCGACACCCGGATTCCAGTATCGGGATAACACGGCTGCACTCGAAACGGAGATGTCCAAAGCCGGATTCTCCACGCGTGACATTCCCCGTCTTGGCCAATGCACGAAGGAACTTATTCCGCCATGGCCGCCTCGGCTTGGTCGGGGGTAACCTTGGTCACGACATCACCGGCCGGCACCTCGTCGGAATTGGCTTCCGACTCTGGCAATTCTTCGCTCATACCACAAGAATAGCCGATACTCATTCCCGATGGGGCCTGACAATCGAATTCCTTGCGCTTGCTTCAAGGCCGTGCCACTGAGATACTAAGACTATTGCAGGATGGATAGCATTCCCCGCCAAGACTCTCTCACGTAGCCCGCCCCGACTCGCCTCGCGTAGGAGCCACCCCGTGCTTCGGTTCCCGACCTTATTCTGCCTGCTTGCATACGCCTCACTCGGCCGGGGTGCATCGCCGGATGCGGACTTCGAGAAGACGATCCGCCCGTTGTTAGCCGAGAAATGCTGGGGCTGCCACAACGACAAGAAACAGAAGGGCGACCTCCGACTCGACTCGAGAGCCGCAATGCTCGCGGGCGGCGAGAGCGGCCCGGCCCTCGTCCCCGGAAAACCGGAGCAGAGCCTGATCATCACGGCGGTGCGGCACAACGAACAGCTCAAGATGCCGCCGAAGGAGAAACTCCCCGCCGCCGACATCGCAGCGTTGTCGGCGTGGGTGAAGGCCGGGGCTGTGTGGCCGAACGAGAAGCCGGTCGCCAAACCCGAGGCGAAGCCCGCAGCGGTCCGTGTCTTCACACCGGAAGAAAAGGCGTTCTGGGCGTTCCAGCCGTTGAAAGCCGCCCGACCAGCGGAGTCGAAGGGCGTAAACCTTATCGATAGTTTCTTGAACGAGAAGAGGAAGGTTGCCGGTCTGACGGCCGCCCCCGAAGCGGACAAGCGAACGCTCATTCGCCGCGTCACACTCGACCTCACAGGACTGCCGCCGACGTTTGAGGAGGTTGAATCCTTCGTGAGCGACGCCACGCTGGGCGCGTGGGATAAGCTCGTGGATCGCCTCCTCAAGTCGTCAGCCTACGGCGAGAAGTGGGGCCGACGTTGGTTGGATGTGGCCCGCTACGCCGATAGCAACGGCATGGACGAGAACCTCGCCCACGGCAACGCCTGGCGGTACCGCGATTACGTCATCCGCAGTTTCAACGCCGACAAGTCGTTCGACCGCTTCGTGAAGGAACAGATCGCAGGTGACCTGCTACCGAGTGGTACCGATACCGAGCGGGCCGATGCCCTCACCGGCACCGGGTTCCTGGTTATCGGGCCGAAGATGTTGGCCGAAGACGACCCGATGAAGATGCGGATGGACATCATCGACGAGCAACTCGACACCCTTGGGCAGGCGTTCCTCGGGCTGACCGTCGGCTGCGCCCGTTGCCACGACCACAAGTTCGACCCGATCTCCCAGGCCGATTACTACTCGCTCGCTGGGATGTTTTACTCGACGAAGTCCATGAGGAGTTATGGCGTCGTCGCCCAGTGGCACGAGCGAGTCGTCGGATCCCCGGACACCGTGGCGAAGTTGGCCGAGTTCGAGAAGAAACGGACGGCAGCGAACGAAGCGGTGAAGAAGTTCGAGAAGCAACTCCGCGCCGCGGTCAAGGTGCGGCTCGACGCCGAAAGTAAGCGGGCAACGGACTACGCCGAGACCGCCCGCGAGATCGCGCGTCGAGGCGGGCCACTGAACCTCGTCACCGCCGATCCGGCGAAGGACAAGGTGACCGGCAGCGTCGTCGTCGAGGCCGAGAACTTTACCCGCGGCAACGTGTCGAAGGTTCCCGACGGCTACGGCGAGGGGATCGGCGTCATCATCAATGCCGGGACACTGCCGAATTTCACCGAATACGACATCGAGGTTCCCGCCGACGGAACCTACCAGATCGCCCTCCGTTACGCGGCGCTGATGGCACGGCCGACCGCCCTGTCCATCGGCGGCAAGCTGATCCGAAAGGACGCCGCCGGCGAGGTGACCGGCTCGTGGAACCCCGATGGCCAGAAGTGGTTCGCGGAGGCGTCCGTTCCATTGAAAAAAGGCAAGACGACGATCCGCCTAGAATGCGGCGGGCCGATTCCGCACTTCGACAAGCTCGCCCTGCTACCGATGGACTCCGAACAAGCGAAGACCGTCGCCCTGTCTGCCGAGGAACTAGCGACTTCGAAGAAGCTGCTTCTGTCCGTCCTCCGCGGCTGGGTGAAACTCGCCGAGAAGTGGAAAGACAAACTCCCGACTGCAGACGAACTGGCGAAGATCGCCAACGACCCGAAGGGGCCTTTCCAGGCGACGCCGGAACTCGACACCGCCGTCGATGCGGTGCTGGCTACCGAGATGAAGAAGGCGAAGGAGGAATTGGCGGCGCTCGACCGGACGAAACCGGCCGTCGAGGAAGCGATGGCGGTCGAAGACGAGAAGAGCCAGAACCTCCGAATTCATTTACGCGGCAGCCACCTGACCCTCGGGGCAGAGGTTCCACGGCAGTTCCCCACCATCCTCTCCGGCGACAAGCAATCTCCCCTCACGAAGGGTAGCGGCCGGTTGGAACTCGCCGAGTGGGTGGGCAGCCCGAACAATCCGCTCACAGCCCGAGTCATGGCGAACCGTGTCTGGCTCGGACACTTCGGCTATGGCCTCGTGCGCTCGCCCGACAACTTCGGCCGGCTCGGCGAACGGCCGACGCACCCGGAACTGCTCGACTACCTCGCGGCGGAGTTCGTGAAATCCGGGTGGAGCGTCAAGAGCTTGCACCGCCTGATCGTAAGTTCGTCGGCCTACAAGTTGGGCACGAACTACAACGCCGAGCATTTCCGAGCCGACCCGGACAACCGCCTGCTGTGGCGATTCAACCGCCGCCGGCTCGACGCCGAGGAGCAGCGGGACGGGATGCTCGCCGTTGCCGGCATCCTCGACCGCAAGCCGGGTGGTACGCTGCTCACGACCGCGAACCGGGCCTATGTGAATTCAACGGGAGGACGCGGCTCCAACGACTCGGCGACGACCCGGCGGTCGGTGTACTTGCCAATCGTCCGCAGCGGGGTGTCCGAGGTGCTGCAAGCGAACGACTTCCCGGACCCGTCCACGCCGGCGGGTATGCGGCAGCAGACGACGGTGCCTGCGCAGGCCCTATTTCAGTTGAACAGCAAGGTCGCCGACCAGACCTCCGAGGCGTTCGCGAAGTCGCTCCTGGACCTGAAGGGTGACGACACTGCCCGCGTGCAGGACGCTTACCGCCGGACCTACAGCCGCCCGGCCACCACGGCCGAAGTGGCCCGGGCGCTAAAGTACCTCGCCGATTCGGAAGTGGCGGTCGAAGTCAAAAAGTTGAAAGCCTGGCAGGGCTTCTGCCGGGTGCTGCTTGCGTCCGCCGAATTCGCCTTCGTGGAGTAAATACATGCTATCCCGACGTCACATGCTCCAGTCGGCCGCCACCGGCTTCGGCTGGCTCGCCCTGAGAGACCTGCTCGCGGCTGACGCCAAGTCGGCCGACCCGCTTGCGCCGAAGAAGCCGCACTTCGAACCGAAGGCGAAGCGGGTCATCTTCTTGTTCATGCACGGCGGCCCGAGTCAGGTGGACACCTTCGACTACAAGCCGAAGTTGACCGCCGACGACGGCAAGCCGCTGCCGTTCCCAAAGCCTCGCGTGGTGTCCGGCGAGACGGGCAACCTGCTCGGGTCGCCGTGGAAGTTCAAGCAGTATGGCCAGAGCGGGGCGACGGTCTCCGAGATCTTCCCGAAGATCGCCACTATCGTCGATGACCTCTGCTTCATCAAGTCGATGCACGGGTCGAACTCCCGGCACGGCGGCGCGCTGTTGGAGATGCACACCGGCAGCGACACCTTCGTCCGCCCGAGCATGGGGTCTTGGGTGACCTACGGCCTCGGCACCGAGAATCGGGATCTGCCCGGCTTCGTGACCATCTGTCCGTCATTGTCCCACGGCGGGGTGAACAACTACTCGTCCGCGTTTCTGCCAGCGGCGTATCAGGGCACGCCGTTGGGCAACGCCGGTGTCTCGTCCGAGAAAGCGTCGGTGCCGTTCATCGCAGGCACCACCCCACGCGACCAGCAGCGCCGCGAGATCGACCTGCTCGGCGAGATGGATCGCGAGCGTTTGGCTCACCTCGGCCCCGATCCGGCGCTCGAGGGGCGGATTCAGTCTTTCGAGATGGCCTTTCGGATGCAATCGGCCGCGCCGGACGTGCAGGACCTGACGAAGGAAACGAAGGAAACGAAGGCACTGTACGGCCTCGATAACCCTGTAACCGCCAACTTCGGTCGCCAATGCCTGATGGCCCGCCGTTACGCCGAGGCCGGGGTGCGCTTCGTGCAGTGTTCGCACAGCTACAAGTGGGATCAGCACGGCGACCTGAAGAAGGACCACGCTCGAAACGCTCTGGAGGTTGACCAGCCGATCACAGGCCTGTTGACCGACCTGAAGCAACGCGGGCTGCTGAAGGACACCCTCGTCGTGTGGGGGGGCGAATTCGGCCGCACTCCGGTGGCGCAAGGAAAGGACGGTCGCGACCACCACCCGCATGCGTTTACCTACTTTCTCGCCGGCGGTGGAGTGAAGCCGGGCATCAGCTACGGTACCACCGACGATTACGGGTTCTACGCGGCGACGGACAAGGTTCACTTCCACGACCTGCACGCCACCATCTTGCACCTGCTCGGGCTGGACCACAAGAAGTTGACATACCGCCACGCCGGCCGCGATTTCCGCCTGACGGACGTCCATGGGGAAGTGGTGAAGGGGATTCTTACGTAAGCGGACTTGATCGCTTAGTTAGCTCGAATCGGGCGGGCGAAAAAACTATCCGGCGTTCGGAAAGAAGTAATCGACTGCCCATTTACCCCAAGGTTCCTTTGGGGTAAACCTTCACCGCCGAACCGACTGCGAACGTCACCGAATCGGGTTCGCGGCCGGTCATCCCTTCCCACTCGGGGCCGTATAACTCGGCCCAATCGAGGTCGATCCGGTGATTCGTCACCGGGTAGACGGCCCATTCCGGGTGGTTCACTTCGTAACGGATCAATTTCCCGCGCCGGGTTTGACCGAAGCCCCACGAATGCTCTTTGAAGAAATGCTCGACGGAGTCCGACCTCGGAACAACGGTCGGTTTTTGACCCGTTGCTTCCATCGTGTGCGATCGCCCACCGTAGCGCAACGTGTAGGTGGCCGTCAGCGACTCGTCTGTTTCAGAAATTGCCATGCCCATTTTGGCCGCGCGGTACGGTTCGTTGTAAATGGCCCGTGCGACCCAAGCAACGAATCGCTGCGGGACGAATTCCCGAACGAAACAGACTCCACGTTGGTCTCCGAGCTTAACGTAGATTCGCAGGTTCCACTCCGGGAAGTTCCGGAAGGTTGGCCAAGGTATGCCGAGCACGCGGGTGTCGAGGAATTGGAAACCGACCAAACTCGCGTAGGTTCGCCCCTGCCAGCGGTCGAGTTCGACCCCGGGCGGCAAGTACGGCTGCAACACTTCGGCCGGCACGGCGTAATTCGCGAGGATCAAATTCGCCCAGCGGGCCGTGAGGAACGCCCGGGGGCTTTGGTCGGTAGCATGGGTCATGCTTCAGTTATAGGCCGGGACGCCAGCTTCTGCCCCTCGCAGCAGGTTGCCATTGACGCGATGAGCGACACGCGAGGCCGCTCAAGGATTTCCGTTGTGATTCAAGTTTTTTGGGGGTGTGAGCGGTTCGGTCTACCTCGGCCTAATGGGGAGCGCGGCAAACAACTCACGGGCTCGTTGGTAGGCAGCGGCCGGTAACTCTGACCTGAGGCCACCGGTGTCGAAGATCACGCCAGCGTATACCTCGGCCAGGCTAGCGGTGGCCGCGTCGTGCGCCGCCCAGCAAGAACCGCGCAGCGCTGAAGGCGGTCGATTGGACGAAGAAAAACCTCTCCCTTTCGGCGATACTGGCAGTCCTGCCGACCGACGAACTCCCGGTATCGTTGACGTCCACGCGGATGGCATTTTTGACGCCGGAGCAGCTGAAATCGAACCGGGATGCGGCCCGTCGCGTTTTGGAACTCGCGGGTTCGGTCAGAATCAAAATCGATGGCGAAATCAGCGAAGTGAAAGATGTGAAGTTATCGCCGGTGCACCCATTCTCAGTCGTGAAGATCAGTTTCCACTGGGGGAACAAACGGTTGAATGACGACGCGCTCGCATGCGTGAAGGGGCTGTCCGAATTGAAGGAGACGCAATTGGGTGGCGCGGAAAACATCCCCGGCAAGGAATGGTTCATTTGAAGGGGATAAAATCTCTCACGGGGTTAGCCTTGGACGCTACCAAAATCACCGATTCCGGCATCGATACCTCGGCGATGCTCCCCGCACTCGAACGGCACCCAAGTGAACGACAAGGGTGTCGCCAAGCTGGCCGGGACGAAGCTCGAAACCTTGCAAATTGCCAACACAAAGGTGACGGACAAGGGGATTGGCGACATTGAAGACCGCATTTCCAAAACTGCGTGTCGATCGGTAACAATGAGCAAAGAGAGAGTTCGATGCTTGGCCGGTCATCGATGCGGCGGTATTCACTCGCTCTGAACTCCTGATGAGTCTTGTCTGAACTTGTTGGCTTTTGGAATCAGGGAATCAAAACCGACAGCACGGATGCCGGCCTCGCGCAGTGGCCGACTTCGCTTGGGAGGGATCTACTTCACCAGCGATTCCTTCCATTGACGGTCGAGTTCCTCAACCGTCTTCCCCGTGATCTCCTTCCAGACCTTCACGTCGTACGTGCCTTCGCGCAGGAACGCGTTGAGCTTGTTCACCAACTTCGCGTCGTACTTCTCGGTCACGAAGAAGAGGAACGCGGCCGTGGTGCGGTAGCTGCCGTCGTACTTGGCGCGGTCGGGGTTCACCTTCCCCGCCTTGCCCGGTTCGTACTTCCAGAAGCGCACGTAATCGGCAATCCCTACGACCAGCCAGCCCGGTAGGCCGCGACCCCGGTAGAGCTGCACGCAGTGCACCGTCTCGTGAATCATCGCACCGATGTCGCCGGGGTTGGCCTTGAAGAACTTGACCGAGCCTTTGATCTTCGACCCGCTCGCCTCGGCGACCCCGGCGTACTCGCTCTTCATCGTGATGCGGATCTGCGTCGTCGGTTTGAAGTCCTTGCTCGCCAGTTCGTCGCAGATCATCGGGTAGTGCTTCTCGCAGGTGCGGATGACTTTTTCGATCCACTCCTTCATCTCCGGAGCGTCGGCGATGTCGTAGGTGAACTCGACCGGATAGCGGAAGACCGCGACCTTCGGCGACGACTCGACCGCGAACTCGCGCACCACCAGCGGATGCTTGAGGTCCTCGGACGGGCGAATGCGGATGGCCTTCATTTTGCGCTCCTTGCCGTCGCCCTCGGCTTTGCCGCCGTCGAACTTGGCCAGCGTTTCGAACTTCGTCCCGTCTTCGGAGACTTCGATCACCCCGGCCTTCAGCGTGTCTTCGCCCTTGGCTTGGCCGGTGGTCACCTTCACCGACTTCAATTTCACGGGGGCGTCGAAAATGAACGTGAGGTGGTCGCTCGCCGTCGGGCTCGTGGATGTGGCGAAGCACGTGTCGGCATTGCCGTCGAAAGCGAATTGGCGGATATGGTCCACAGCGGACGGGAGCGACGATTCGACCCGCGCGGCCACGGTCGCCTCCGGCTCAGCGGCGTTCACGCTGCCGTGGACGAGGAGAGAAAGAAGCCCGATTGCGAAGGTGCGAAGCATCGTCAATTCCTGCGGTGAAGTTGGAGAAATGCTAGGGGAAGTGCGGCTCCTGCACAATGGGCTGCCGTTCGTAGAATGCGGGCACGCTCACGATTCGCTTCTCCTAGGTGATTCATGGCGCCGCGCGAAGAAACAGAACAAGAGCAACGGTCCAATCTTGCTGCTGCTCATCGCGGACTGCGCCTCTGCGGCTACTTCGCGTTCCGCTCGGCGAAAGAAGTCGTGACCAATTCAAACGGCGCCGCGAAGAACGAC
>JBBRUN010000236.1:0-8462 GCA_038247765.1 Gemmatales bacterium
AAGCAAAAGAGTATTCCGACTGTTTTTGCATCATCGAGGCAACAGTCAAGCCAGAAAGAATGACCAACAATCGAAAGGAGCGGCGTGAAAAATGGTGGCAATACGGCGAACGAACTCCGGCACTCTACCGCACGATTGCGGAACTTGAACGAGTAATAGTGACAGCGGCGGTTAGCCCCGCCTTCGCTTTCTCATTTGCTCCAAATGACCTAGTGTTTTCTCATAAGCTGATTGTTTTCACCACGGACTTTGAACAGCTTGCGGCGCTTCAATCATCGCTGCACAGGTTTTGGGCCTATCAGTATACGTCAACGCTTGGCGGCACCACCCTGAATTACTCTCCCTCCGACTGCTTTGGTACATTTCCTTTCCCTGATTTCTCGATCCATGCCTCTCGTGTCAATCTGCACAGAATTGGCGTCAACTACCACGAGGTTCGCCGCCAGATAATGCTCGCTCGGAAAGAAGGTCTCACCAAGACCTACAACCGCTTCCACGACTCTGATGAAACCAGCGCCGACATTCAGAAGCTCCGTCAACTCCAGGTTGAGATGGACAACGCCGTAGCCGCCGCCTACGGTTGGACCGACCTCGACCTCGGCCACGGCTTCCACGAGACGAAGCAGGGCGTCCGCTACACGATCAGCGAACCCGCCCGCCGTGAAGTCCTCGCCCGCCTCCTCCAGCTGAACCACCAGCGCTACGCCGAAGAAGTGAAGCAAGGGCTCCACGACAAGAAGAAGCCGAAGGCAGCGAAGGGTAAGAAGAAGGTGGAAGGTGACGGGCTTTTCGGCGGTGAGGCTCCGTGAGCCGGGTCGTTCTTGTACTATCCCACAGGGTAGGATAGAATGAAAGCGACGTTTCTCGAAGTGAGTGGCTTCAGCGATTGGCGGGAGGATTTTCTGCCCGATCCGGCGTATGCCCAGCTTCAAATCCAATTGATGGCCAACCCCGACTTGGGGGATGTGATGCCCGGCTGCGGTGGCCTGCGGAAACTTCGAATCGCCGATCCCGAACGCAGGAAAGGCAAGCGCGGCGGCGCGCGGGTGATCTACGCGTATTTTCCGGAGGCGAAGCGCTTTTACATGATCGACATATACGGCAAAAACGAGAAAGACGATCTGAGCGCTGCCGAGAAAACGCAATTTCGCAAGATCGTGGAACTATCCAGGTTGCACGCCCGCCACGAGACTCGAACATCCCAAAAAAGGAAGGCGTGATGAAGGCTCGAATTCGCAAACCTTTTGCCGAGCGGCTGCAAGCCGGTTTGGAAGAAATGCTCGCCCACGCCCGCGGCGAACTGACGCTGAAGACCATCGTGCACTTGGACTCTCCGCCCGAGATCGACGCGAAGACGCTCGTCGCGTTGCGGACGGAATCGGAGATGTCGCAGGCGGTGTTCGCCGAAGTCCTGAGCACCTCGACGAAGACGATCCAAAGCTGGGAACAGGGCGTGCGCGTGCCATCGCGGGCATCGCGGCGGCTGATTCAGATCTTCGTGGAGCAGCCCGAAGCCGTGTGCAAGGTCGTGGGCCTGCGGCCGATCCAAATTCGCGGATTCACGATACAACCGATCGGCAACGGCAAACGCCGGATCGTGAAGGAGCCGGCATGAGCGAGACTTCGCTGAAACCCGTCGTCTCCCCGCTCGGGCTCCGGGACGAACTCGAAGCGAAGGTCCTCATGGATCTCCTCGGGCCCGGCAGTGCGGAGGAGGAAATCTCGGAGTCGCCCGGCAGTCGGTATTTGGTCGGAGTGTTGGCACCCCGCAAACGGGCCAAGCCGAAGACCTCGGCCGCAACGACGGCGGCCGATGAGGACGATGAACCGGAGGAAGAACCCGAAAGCGGCGAGCTGGCCCTCGGCGGAAAGGACACTTCGCAAGACGGCCCGACCGACCAGACGCCGACTCAGGAAAAGGAACTGATCCCGTCGTCCTTCGGCATGACCTTTTCGCTCGAAGCCGACACGGCGGAACTGCTACTTCAGGCGCACTGGGGGCACTACCTGAAGGAATTCAGCGAATACTCCGTCAACGAGAAGACGGGCACTCCCAAACGGGTCTGGAAGCGCCATCCGCGCGGCGGCCAGCACCGCCTGAAATTGGTCGATGGCCCGATCGCTCCGATCGTAGTCGATGCCAACTGTCCGGAAGTCGTCGTGCAGGGGCTCGCCCGCAAACGGAAGGATCACTGGTGCGTCACGCTCTTCCTCATCAATGAGCAGCAAGAGCCACAGGAGCTGAAGGATAGTGCCTGGATCTTTCAGCCCGAACTGGTCGCCGAAGGCGTCGATGGTGCGGCGGTCATCCACAAGCGGCACACCATCCTCGAATTCAGCGGCGGCGATGCGGCGGTGAAAGCCGAGAGCGACCTGTTGGCGATGCTCTACCGGCGTCAGGTCGAATTCGCCGTCGGCCACGGGATGGGCGTCCACGTCGACGGCTCGCCCGACCCGGATCGCGCCGTTCGCGTCCGGACAAAGGTCGTCCCGAGCTACGAGGTCCCGAAGACTACGCCTCCCCGCCCCGATGATGCCGGGATCAACCCCGCCTTCGCCAAGCTGGATGGATTGGTCCTCGACATGACGCTGTTGGCCGAGACCGACGCGAAGCAATACCGGCCCAAGCTCCAGCCGCTGGTCGATGCGTACCGCGACTGGATCGACCGGGAAGAGAAGCGGATCGCCGACCCCGCCGAGGGACTGGCGAAATTCCGTCATGTCGCCGGGGACACGATCACCCGTTGCCGGGCGACGCTGAAGCGGATCGAAGCCGGGCTTGCACTGCTGGAGAAGGAGGACAAAGCCGCCCAGGCGTTCCAGTTCATGAACCGGGCTATGGCGCTCCAGCGGACGCGCTCGATCTTCGCCGAGCGGGTGCGCCGCGGCGAAGAGAAGCCCGACTTCGCGACCATCGACATCCCCGTCAATCGTTCGTGGTACCCATTCCAGCTCGCCTTCGTGCTGCTCAACTTGCCGGGCATCACGGAGTTCGATCACCCGGAACGGAGCGAGGCGCCCGAAGCCGTGGCCGATCTGCTGTGGTTCCCGACGGGGGGCGGTAAGACCGAAGCCTACTTGGGCCTGACCGCCTACACACTCGGCCTCCGGCGATTGCAAGGGACTGTCGAGGGACGCTCGGGCGAACATGGTGTGGCGGTGCTGATGCGCTACACCCTGCGGCTGCTCACCCTCCAACAGTTCCAGCGCGCGACCGCCCTGATCTGCGCCTGCGAAGTGATCCGGCGCACGGCGCTCAAGAAAGGTGACACTCGCTGGGGCCGGAGCCACTTTCGCATCGGTCTGTGGGTCGGGGGCAAAGTCACGCCGAACTGGACGAGCGATTCCGATGAGGCCATCAAGCAGAGCAAGACTCCGACCCGCTCCAGTTCCGTCGGCGGCACCGGTTCACCGCACCAACTGACGAACTGCCCGTGGTGCGGGACGAAGATCGATCCCGGCAAAAACATCAAAGTGGATAAATACCCCAGCGGTACCGGCCGCACGCTGATTTTCTGCGGCGCGCCCGAGGAGAATTGCCCCTTCAACACGAAGGCGTCGGAAAATGAAGGACTGCCGGTGTTGGTGGTGGATGAGGAAATCTACCGACGACTGCCGTCGCTGCTGATCACGACCGTGGATAAGTTCGCCCAAATGGCTTGGAACGGGTCGGTGCAGATGCTCTTCGGGCAAGTGGACGGTTATTGCGAGCGACATGGCTTCCGCTGCCCGGGTCTTGCGGACGAACTCGAAGTCGGCGGTGTCCACCGAGCGGGCAAGGGTCTGCCCTCGGCACGCGTGCTGCCGCAAAATCTGCTGCGCCCTCCCGACCTCATTATCCAGGACGAACTGCACCTCATCAGTGGGCCGCTCGGCACACTGGTCGGTCTGTACGAGACGGCCGTCGATACGCTCTGTACTTGGCAAGTGAAAGGCCGCAAAGTTCGGCCCAAGGTCGTGGCATCGACGGCGACGATCCGCAATGCGAAGGATCAGCTCCACGCGCTGTTCCTGCGCAAGCTGGAAACGTTCCCGCCCAATGGACTCGATATCCGGGACAACTTCTTCTCGTTGCAGCGGCCGTCGAACGAACAGACACCGGGCCGGAAGTACCTCGGGATCTGCGCACCCGGCCGGCGACTCAAAGCGGCCCTGATCCGCGTCTACGTCGCGTTCCTGTCGGCAGGGCAGGTCCTTTACGAGAAGCACGGCGCAGACGCCGATGCCTGGATGACGCTCGTGGGTTACTTCAACAGTCTCCGGGAACTCGGCGGAATGAAGCGACTCGTCGATGACGATGTGCGGAGCCGGCTCCGAAAGATGAAGGAACGCGGGCTGGCGAACCGCACTCTCTATACGCCCGATACCGTGAAGGAACTCACGTCCCGGCTCGGATCGGGGGCGATCCCCGAGACGCTCGACCTTCTGGAGAGCCGATTCGATCCGAAGGTCCTCGACCATCTCAAACCGCGGAAGGGAAGCGAGTTCATCGCCCGCCCCCTCGACGTGCTGCTCGCTACGAACATGATCTCGGTCGGCGTGGACGTGCCCCGTTTGGGATTGATGGTCGTGGCAGGGCAGCCGAAGACGACCGCGGAATACATCCAGGCTACTAGCCGCGTCGGTCGTAAGCATCCCGGTCTCGTCTGCACCGTCTTCAACTGGGCGAGGCCGCGGGACTTGTCCCATTACGAAACTTTCGAGCACTATCACGCGACGTTTTACAAGCACGTCGAAGCACTCTCGGTCACACCGTTCTCGGCGGGTTCAACGGCTCGGGGCTTGTCGGCACTCCTCGTGTCGATGGTGCGACAATCGGGGTTCGAGTTCAACGCGAACGACAAGGCGATGCTGATGGCGACGCAAAGGGGACACGCCAATGTGACTGAGGCCATCGATGCTATCGCGAAGCGGGCCGAGTCGATCGCCGGCGTCGAAGTGGGCCGGGTGGTCCGGCAGCAGCTCAAAAGCAATATGGACCATTGGCAAAAACGGGCCCAGCGGATAGGCCAAGGGAGCCAGCTCGGTTACGAGACGAAAAAAGATGGGGTCACGACGGGACTCCTGCTTAAACCGAGTAGCGAAGCGTGGGATCGTTTCACCTGCCTGAATTCGCTGCGCGACGTAGAGCCGGCCGCCAACTTGATCTTAGACGATCACGGAATGGACGGCGACGATGCCGATGAAGGAGGCAGCCAGTGAACGGCAAAGAATCGAAGCGCTGCAAAGTCGGCGAACTGCGACCGAGCCAAGCCCTAACGACTTACGGCGTCGGGGCGATCATCGACTTGCCGAACCTTTCGGTCATGGTCATGGGACTAGAGGACTGGCCGCTCAAGGACACGTCTGAAATCGGAGAGCAACGGTTACTGGCGACAGTGAAGGAAGTACTGGGGCAGCAGGTGAAGTCGCTCAGGTCCGCTCCAGTCGTTCCGGAAGGACATCAGGTCAACCAGTTCGATCCTTCGGCTCTCGTCGGCATCCCCGTCGCGCCGTTCCCCCGCTGGATGGTCTGCACGTACGACAAGTGCCGCAGACTGGCGCCCCTCGGGAACGGAGGGTTCAAGCTCGATATCACCTACCGCACCGACCAGATCCGCTACGTGCACGCCAACTGTACCAAGCCGGGCAAATCTCCGCCCGTCGTGCCGGCGCGTTTCATTTTGGCCTGTAAGAACGGCCACCTCGATGACTTTCCCTGGACCGATTACGTCCACCAGGGGAAACCAACCTGCGACGGCGGGCTCAAACTGTTAGAACTCTCCGCGTCTGGTGAAGCGGCGAGCATTTTCGTCCAGTGCGAAAAATGCAAAGCGACGCGACCGATGTCGGATGCCTTCAGAAAAGATCATCAGCACGAATTGCCGGAGTGTCGGGCGCGACGGCCCCACCTGCGGGATCATGACGAAGAGGAGTGCCGGGGAACCAATGGGAAGAAGCTGCGGATGGAGCCAATGCTTCAAGGCGCATCGAATGCTTGGTTCGGCCTCACACTATCGGCGCTGGCCATCCCGCAAGCGTCCGGGAAATTGATGCAACTTGTCGAGGATCGCTGGGACGTATTGGAGAAAGTGCAGAACGAGCAGAACATCGAACTGCTGCAACAGGTCACCACGAAACTGCGTGACTTCGCGGAATACGAACCAGCCGAAATTTGGCGGGCCGTGCAGGCAAAAAAAGCGACCGTTCCCGATGAGGTTGGCGATCCGAGCGACCTCAAGACGCCGGAGTGGGAAGTTTTCACCGACCCGGGATCCGCGGAAACAAGCCGGGATTTTCAGTTGCGGGTCGTTGCCCCTCCGAAGCGTTACGCGGCTTATTTCGAGAAAGTCGTGCTGGCCGAACGATTGCGGGAAGTGCGTGCCCTGGTGGGCTTCACCCGAATCGAGTCGCCCAGCGACTACGAGAACCCGGCCGCTTTCCCCGAGGCGCAGCGCGCCAAGCTCGCCCGCAAGAAGCCGACTTGGGTGCCGTCGTCGGAGATTCGCGGTGAAGGGCTCTTCTTCCACTTCAAGGAAGAGGCGATCCTGAAATGGTGTGCGAAGGCCGCGGATCTCGACGGGACTTTTCTGGAAGCGCACAAGCGGTGGCGCATCGCCCGCAAGCTGGAACCGCCCCATGAGTTCTACCCCGGCGTCCGCTTCGTCCTGCTGCACTCGTTCGCCCACGCCCTCATCCGGCAATTGGCGGTCGAGTGCGGCTACACGACCGCATCTCTGCGGGAACGTATCTACTCGCGGAACCCGGGCGAGAAAGGCCCGGAGATGGCGGGTGTGCTGATCTACACCGCCGCCCCCGACAGCGAGGGTACTCTCGGCGGACTGGTGTCCCTCGGAAAGCCGGAAACGCTGGAGCGGCACTTGGATCAAGCGCTCGACAACGTTCGCCTCTGCGCGAACGATCCGCTCTGCGCGGAGCACCATCCCTACCGCGAGGGGAACACGCTTCACGCCGCTTCGTGCCACGCCTGCCTGTTCGCCCCGGAAACCTCCTGCGAGCGGAGCAATAAGTATTTGGATCGCGCTGTGCTGGTCCCGACGGTAGAAACCGGGGAGAAAAGCGATTTGGCATTCTTCAGGTTGAACCAATGAACCCGGAGCCCCATCGAATCGGAGAGGCTGCGGCCGAACTGGCCGGACGGCTTCCGTACTCGGTGACCATCGGCCTGGCCGACTCGATGTCCCGAAACGGCCACTACGATGGTGCTGCGTTTCGGCGTGCGATCCTCCAACACCTTCCAACTCCCGACTTCCGCGACGCCACCTCCGAATTCCTCGATGTCTGGCATTCGAGTGCCGAAGCCATCGGTGCCGAGGCGGTCGCCCTCGCACTGGTGACGGCCGCGATCGTAGAACGCAACCGCCGGCACGCGGAGATTACCGAGATCGTCTGGACCGGTCCGGAAGTCGCCGAGACCCGGTTCCGCCAAACCGAGCAAGCCGTCCTTGAAGTGGTGAATTCGGCCACGGAACGGCTCACGGTCGTGAGCTACGCCGTCTACCGCATACCGAGAATCCGCGAAGCGCTCGTGGCCGCCGCCGCACGAGGCGTCGATATCCGCCTGATCGTGGAGACCCCGAACCGAATCGAAGGCCAAGGAGAATACGATTGCCTTCTCGCTCTCGGAGAGAAGGTGGCTTCCGCCTGCTCGGTCTATTACTGGCCCCAGGAAAACCGGGCGAAGGACGACAATGGCAAGCTCGGCATCCTGCATGTGAAGTGCGCCGTTGCCGACGGGTACCGGATGTTCCTATCGAGCGCCAACTTCACCGATTACGCCTTCACGATCAACATGGAATTGGGTCTGCTCGTGACAGGCGGGATGTTGCCTGGCCAAGTGGAGCGTCACTTCGAAAGTTTGACTTTGGATGCGACCCTGCTCCGCGTGTGATGTCGGCCCGACTTTGCGAATGGCGACGGAGCCTCGGACTTCTGACGCGATCCCGTTCCACAAATTGCCTACGCTCGATTGTTGAGTTGGCATCACGGTAATTGAACCGCTTTGCACAGTGAAGATGGAAATCTCGTTTCGCATCTGCGGTCGATTTGGCCCGTTCCAAAACCCGAATTGTCAGCATCGATGCGGGCAACTCCTAGCAGGGTGTTGAAAAACTCGGAGCGACCGACGTTCTGATGCCCTACGAGCGTTCAAGTTGGATCACGATGCGCAAAATTTCAACTTGAAGGCTGTAATGGCTTCCCGATTCTTGCCTCAGCAGAACTCCCGGAGTTTTTCAACACCCTGCTAGTGCGATGGATTCGGCACTCGAATGCCGCCGTAGGGATAGTACTCTGGTCATACGCCTCGGGTGAGATCGCGTCTCCGCTCTCAGCCTCTTCGAGGGGTGTGATCTCTCTGGTGCGCCGTTTCTGTTGATTTTTGCGGGGTCCAGCTTGCGTCTCGATTGAGAATGGGCTTGGAGTCGCGGCGTCCGGCTGGCATGAGCGGAGGTTCCTGACAT
>JBBRUN010000237.1:0-8451 GCA_038247765.1 Gemmatales bacterium
CAACAGCATCATCTTCCACGAGTACGGCCATGGGATTTCCAACCGCCTGACGGGCGGACCGTCGAATTCGAATGCGCTCAACAACCGCCAATCCAGGGGCATGGGCGAAGGCTGGAGCGATTTCTACGCCCTGATGTTACTCCAGCGGACGGGCGACACCCAAAACGGCGGTTACGGCATCGCCCCTTACGCCGTCGGGCAAGGCCCGACGGGCGTCGGCATCCGGGATTACGCGTATAGCTACGACATGTCCGTGAACCCTTTGACCTTCGACGGTTACGGAACCTCGGGCAACAGTTCCTTCGGAGACCCACGCAGCAACCAGTTCCACTACGCCGGTTCGCTGTGGGCATCGGCCCTTTGGGACATGAACTGGCTGCTCATCGACAAATACGGCTTCGACTCCGACCTCAGCAGCGGATGGACCGCCGGGGGCGGCACCGATTCCGCCGGGAATAAACTGGCCCTGCTGCTCGTCACGGAAGCGTTGAAACTCCAACCTTCGAATCCGACGTTCATCCAATCCCGCGACGCCATCCTCGCCGCCGATCTCGCCCTCAACGGCGGGGCCGACCAAGCCGAAATCTGGGCCGCGTTCGCCCGCCGCGGTCTCGGCGTCGCCGCTTCGACCACGAATTCCAACTCGTCCGCGCTCGTCCTCAGTTTCGAAGTCCCCCAAGCCCTCAGCATCGCCGCGACCGCGACCGTCACCGAAGGCGACACCGGCACGCGGACGGTCAACTTGACCGTCACCCTCGTCCAGGCCTCTACCGCGACGGTCACCGTCAACTACGCCACCGCCAACGGCACGGCGACCAGCGGTGACAACGATTAC
Organism: Gemmatales bacterium; assembly: GCA_038247765.1. GTDB lineage: Bacteria > Planctomycetota > Planctomycetia > Gemmatales > Gemmataceae > JALHQU01. The sequence continues at coordinate 836 of JBBRUN010000237.1, forward strand.
AACTCCGTCTCCGGCACCCTGACCTTCAGCCCCGGGCAAACCACCCGGACGATCACCGTCGCCGTCCGGGGCGACACGAAATTCGAACGCGATGAAACCCTCCGAGTCACCCTGTCGTCGCCCACCAATTCGTTCATCGTGGCGGGCCAAGGCGTCGGGACGATCACCATCGTGAACGACGATCCGACGCCGATCATCTCGGCCAGCGCGGTCGAAATCTCCGAGGGCGCTGCCGGCGTCCGGAACTTGACTTTCACGCTCACCTTGAACCAAGCCAGCGCGGTGAACGCGACCGTGGGCTTCAGCACATCGGACGGCAGCGCGACCGTTGCCGACGGGGACTACATCGCCGCCAGCGGCACGGTCACGTTCGGCCCCGGGATCACGAGCCGGACGGTCTCGGTCCAAGTCCGGGGGGACGACAAACACGAGGCGGACGAGACCTTTGAACTCGCGTTGACCAACCCGGTGAACGCCACGGTCGCCACCGCCATCGTCACCGGTACGATCTTGAACGACGACGCGGTGCCGACCGTGAGCATCACCGGCGGAAACGTCGCCGAGGGCCGATCGGGCACGACGCCAATGGTGTTCACCGTGCGTCTCGCCGCCGCCGCCGGCATCGACGTGACCGCTGCGTACACGACTTTCAGCGGGACGGCGTTCGACGGCAGCGACTTCGCCGGGGTATCCGGAAGCCTGACGTTCGCCCCCGGGCAAACCGTGCAAACGGTCACGGTGAACGTCGCGGGGGACGACGAATACGAACTCGATGAAACTCTGCGGCTCGAAGTGACGGGGGCCAGCAACACCGCCGTCCGAATCGGCGTCATCGCCAACGACGACCCGCTGCCGCTGCGGATCGCCGTCGGCACCCTCCCCGGCACCGAAGCCAGCGTCGTCGTGTTGAATCGCGATGGGTCCGTGAGATTTGTCCTCTCCCCGTTCCCCGGTTTCTTGGGCGGCGTCTTGGTGGCCACCGGGGATGTGAACGGCGACTTCACGCCGGACATCATCGTCGGGGCCGGGCCGGGCGCCGGCCCGCACGTCCGCATCTACGACGGCCGGACCGGCGCCGACATCGCGTCCTTCCTGGCCTTCGGTTCGGGGTTCTTCGGCGGCGTCTCCGTGGCCGCCGGCGACATCAACGGTGACGGGTTCGCCGACATCGTCGTCGGCGCGGGCCCCGGCGCCGGACCGCACGTCAAAGTCTTCGACGGCCGGACATTGGCCGAAACCATGAGCTTCTTCGCATACGAGACCGGCTTCGCCGGCGGCGTGACCGTCGCGGTCGGCGATCTCGATGGCGACGGCCGCGTCGAACTCGTCACCGCCATGCGCGAGGGCGGGGCGCCGCTCGTCAAAACCTTCCGCGGTTCGGACGGTTCGGAGATCTACCGCTTCCTCGCCTACGACTTCAACTTCAAAGGTGGCATCTCCATCGCCGTCGGCGACCTCGACGGCGACGGCACGGCGGAAATCGTCACCGGCACCGCCTCGAACGGACCGTCGCACGTCAAAGTCTTCCGGGGCGGCGACGCCGCCGAACTCGGCGGTTTCTACGCGTACGGGCCCGGCTTCCAAGGCGGGGTCTCCGTGGCCACCGGCGACCTCGACGGCGACGGCGCGGATGAAATCCTCACCGGCGCCGGCGCGGGTACGCCGCACGTCAGAGCGTTCCGCGGTCTGCAAGGATTGGAAGTGTTCAGCCTCTTCGCCGGCGACGAAAATGCCGGCGGCATCCGCGTCGGGTGAAGACGATGGCCGGCGCTCGCACGTTCCACCAGCCGGTGCTGGATCTGTACCTCACCTTCAGCGTGCCGATGCAAGTCGCGCTCGGTGCGCTACTGGGCGGCCTGTGGTACTGGAAGTATCGCGCAACGGGCGCGGCCCCGCAGGCCGACGATTGGCTGATGGGTTCCGTAGCATTGCTATCGTGCGGCCTGATTCTGTTGCCGCTGGCGTTCGCGATGGCCCATCACGGGCGGGTTCGCGTCGATGGCTTCGGAGTCGAAGTCGCGGGGAGACTGGGGCTGCGGCGCGCCGTCGCGTGGAGCGCGGTCGCGTCGGTCGAGCCGGTTCGCATATTCTGGCTGCGCTACCTGCGCATTCTGTCGATCACGGGCCGCCCGGCTTGGCTCCCGGTACGGGTGACCGATCCGGAAGGCTATCGCGAAGCGATCGCCCGCTACGCCGGGGATGAGCACCCGGTGGCGCGGGCGCTCGCGGCTACTTCTTGACCTTGATCAACTCGATGAGCACGGTGTCGGAGGCCTTCGTCGATTGGAATTCCTTCGGCTGGGCCCCTTTCCCTTTGGCGAAACAGAGCGTCAACTTATCCCCGTCCAGAAGGTAGATGCCCGGATTTTTCTCGTTGTGCGTGTCCTTGAATTCGATCGACGTCGGCTTCGTCGACGGGTCGAGTTTGATGGTCGCGCTGTCCTTCGGGCTGTCGCTCGGGATGATCTGATCCCCTTTGATCGTGAACGACAGCATCTTGGCTTCGACCACTTCCCCGGCCGCGATCATCTTCGTGACTTTCCAATCGCCCTCCAAGCTCTTGAGGGCTTTCTTGGCATCGTCCTCCGCGGCGAACGACGATGCGGCGAACAGCAAGACGGCGACGACGGAGACTTGGCGAAACATCGGTGAGCCTTTCGGGATGAGCGGGGCGGCGCCCCAGGTGTTATTTCCCGATCACTATATCTAAACCCGGCGCCGTCAGTGGGATCGATCCTTCGGCTTGGGCTTCGCCGCCGAGCTTCCACGCGAAGCGGGTCGGCAGTTTCGCTTCGACGCTGTGCCGGCTCGGCACGGTCAAGTCTTTCCCGGCTACCGTCAGCGTCAGTTCCCGACCGCTGAAGTTGTAGAAGGTCACGAGCCGCAGCGCATCGGGCGCGGCCGGGGCCGCGCCGTCCACGGGGTAGCGGTCGATCTTGAACTTCGATTCCGGCAGCGGGCTCGATTTCGACGTGCTCTGTTTCGGAACCGGATTCGGTTCGATCAACGGCGGGATCGCGGGCACATCCAACTTCGGCAGCTCGAGCTTCGGCAGTTCGTCCTTCTTCGGGTCGGTGTCGAACTTCAACATCGGCAGCGCCGGCAGCGGTTCGTCCTTCGGCTTCACCGTCGGAATCGTCGGGATCATGTCCGGCTCCTTCGGCTTCGGCACGGGCAGCACCGGGATCGGATCCTTCATCGCGGGGAGCGTCTCGGTGCCCGTCACCGGCTTGAAGCTCGGATCGGGTTCGACGGCCTTCGGTTGGGCCAGTGGCTCGGTTTGCACGTTGGTCTTCGGCTTCACCGGCATCGGCGCCGGCTCCATGCGCTCGGGCACGACCATCGGCTTCGCCGGGGCGATGGCGACCGTCGCGGGGCAGCAGGGCGAACAAGCCGTGGCGGGGTACGCCTGCACCGGGGGCGTCGCGTAGTACACCGGCTGCGAATACTGTACGGGGTAGCTGTAGGCGACCGGTTGCGACTGCGCCCGGCGGGCGAGGATCGGGTTGCGGCGGCCGATGGCTTCGGCCCAATCGGGCACCAGCACCAAAGCCATGAGCACGGGGACGACGAGGTAGCGGAACATGCTGTGAATCCTTTCTCGGGAAAAATCGGCGGACGGTGCGCAACTGACCTCGCACTCGTCTCGGGGACGTGGGAAGATTAAACCCGATTCGGGGGACGATTTCCTAGCCCACTTTTCGGAACTACCGATGCGATCCGCCATTTCGTTCGCCGTATTGTTGCTCGCGGCCGGTTCCGCGTCCGCCCAAGCGGAGCGCTACGAGCTCGGCCAGCGCCTGAAAGCCTTCGAGCAACAGTGGGACAAAACCAAGGACGAGAAGCTGAAATTGAAGGCCGCGGAAGGCCTGCCGAAGTTGACGGGGATGTTCTTTACGGGTCAATTCGGCGAAGCCGGGCGGACGCTGGATGAGGCGCGCTGGATTCTGGAAGGGAAGAAACCGACCGACGACGAGAAATGGGCCGCGAGCTTGTACTTCGTGCCCGAGTCCCGCTATACCCTGACTCCCGGCAACCAATTCTCTGTGACCGTCAATGCCTTTTATCCGGTGAAGTCTGCCAAACCCAAGGAACTCAAGCTCGAAATCGAGATTCCCTCTCTCACGCCGACTTCCACACTGACAATCGATAGCCTCCCGGCGAAAGTCGATCTGACATTCACCCACCAATCGCCCAAGATGCGCGCCGGCGGCGATCATCCACTGCGTGTGACCGTTCGCTTGGGCGACGTGCCGGTTGTCCGAAGGGAAGTCGGCGTCAGTTTCGAACCTATCGAAAAAGGATACTCGGCTGATCTCGCGAAGACGCTGGCCAGTGCGGAAGCCAGGCTCAAACCGAATTCGCTCGAATTGGCGTCGGCGCTCCACCATATCGATTTGCTGCGAAGTTTGAACAAAGGCACCGTCTCGGAAACGGATATTCCCGCGTGGAGTCTCCACCAACGAGTCGGCGAATTCGCCTATTTGCAGCAAGAAAAAAAGGATTTCTTCACCCCGGATCGCCCCGGGCAATTCTGGCTGAGCATCCCGACGGGCAAAAGCTCGACGCCCGCCCGCCTCTATGTTCCCCCGCACCGGGGCTTGATCCTCAAAGGCGAAGAAGATGCCAAGAACATGACGCTCGTCGTCGCGCTCCACGGGGCCGGCGGTTCGGAGAACATGTTCTTCGAAGGCTACGGCGACGGCCAAATCCTCAAGCTCTGTCAGAAGCGCGGCTGGATGCTGCTCTGCCCGCGCAGCGAACTCAGCCTGGTCGGCGGCGCCCCGCCCGTCGGCGAACTCGTCGACGAACTCGCCAAGCGCTACCCCATCGACCCGAAGAAAATCTTCATCGTCGGCCATTCGATGGGGGCGATGCAGGCCATCGACGCCGTGCAGAAATATCCCGGCAAGTTCGCCGGCCTAGCCGCGTTCGGCGGCGACGGCCGCATCCGCAAGCCGGAACTCTTCGCGGAATTGCCGACGTTCCTCGCCGTCGGCGACAAAGACTTCACCCTGAACCAAGTGCGGAAGTTGAAGAAAACCCTCGAAGATGCGAAGGCGAAAGCCGTGACCTACCGCGAATACCCGGGCCTCGAACATTTGTTGATCGTCCGCGAAGCCTTGCCCGATGCCTTTGCCCTGTTCGACACGATCGGGAAAAAGTAGCCGGCCACCAGCATCGGGCGGCGCTTCCGTTCCGGTGGTTGGGGAATACACTGTAGCTCGTCTAATCTTGTGGTCGCCCCGTCGCGCGAGGTTCTGCCCATGGTTCGCCGTGCATTCCCGTTGGCACTCGGCCTCATCCTGCTCGGCCTGCCCGCCTTCGCCCAAGACGCCTCGCCGACGGCCGACCAAGTGAAGGACGCACTGGCCAAGTACAAAGCCGAACGCACGGAGGCCGCCAAGACCTTCAAGCCGGATGAACTCGCCGCCGGCGACGAACTGGCCGCGAAGGCCGAAAAAGCCCTCGCTGCCGAGAATACCCAAGCCGCGCTCCGGCTGGCCGGCGAAGCCCGTTGGCAGGTGCCGTTCCTACCGGCTGGCCTTCCCGCGAAGGTCAGCCGCGTCCTCGGTGCCGGTCGGATGCGCCACGGCGACCGCGTCAACTGCCTCACCTACAGCCCGGACGGGGCCCTGCTGGCATCGGCCTCGCGGGATGGCAGCGTCCGCCTCTGGGACATCGGCAACGGCCGCGAAGTGCTGACTTACCGCGGCCACGAAACCGAGAAATTCACCGACGATTACAACAGCAAAGAAAAAAACAACGTCCTGCGGGTTCCGTCGGTCGCATTCAGCCCGGATGGCACTTGGGTCGCGTCCTGCGGCGCACTCGAAATCCACGTCTGGGACGCCAAGACCGGCAAGAAACTGCACTCGTTGAAGGGGCATAAGAAAGATGTCATCAGCCTCGCCTTCGGCAAGACCAAGAACCTGCTCGCCTCGGCCGGGGACGACAAGAAATTGATCCTCTGGGACGTCGCCGCCGAAAAGGCCGACTTCACGTCCGACGATCAAAACCAGCGGCTCAGCCAAGTCATTTTCTCCAGCACCGACAAAGCCGTGGCCACCGTGAACGGCGCCGGCGACCTCATGGTCTTCGCCATCGACGCCATGGGCAAGAATCCGAAACTCACGCTATCCACCGGCATCTCGGACAGTGGCGCGTCGAACACGCTCGCCTTCACCCGCGATGGTGCCGGCCTCTTCACCGCCGGGCAAGATAAGAAAATCAAGCTGACGGCCGGTCCCGATGGCATGCCCGGTTTCGGCGCCGCGTCCGTCGTCCGGAAGTTCGAAGGCCACACGTCGCCGATCAACAGTATCGCCGTTTCCAAAGACGGCGCCACGCTCGTCTCCGCTTCGGGCGATCCGAAGTCCACCAGCAGCGACAACGCCGTCATCGTCTGGAATGTCGCCACCGGCAAACTCGACCGCGTCTTCCAAGGCCACCTCCAAGCCGTTATCTCCGTGGCGATTCGCCCCGACGGCAAGCAGGTCGCCTCCGGCAGCGAAGACGGCAGCATCCGCCTCTGGCCGCTGAACAAAGCCGACGAACACCGGGCCATGACCGAAGCCAAAGACAACCTCTGGACCGTCGCTTACGCGTCCGACGGCACCGCGTTCGCCGCGGCCGGGGCCGACCGGATCGTCCGCACCTACGACGCGCTGACCGGCAAACTCGGCAAAGAGCTGCCCGGCCACAAAGGCGCCGTGACGAGTCTCGCGTACTTGGGGAATGACAAAATCGTTTCCGGCTCGGGCGACAAACTGTTGAAGATTTGGACCGTCGCGGCGGGCACGGCCCAAGATTGCGAAGGGCACACCTCGGCCGTGCTCGCGGTCGCCGCGACCGACAAACTCATCGTCTCGGGCGGGGCCGACCGCAACGCCAAAGGCTGGGGGCTCGACGGCAAATCGCTCTGGACGTGGGCCAGCAAATCGGCCGTTTGCGCCGTCGCCATCCGCAAGGACGGCAAGAAGATCGCCCTCGGCTGCGCCGACGGTACGCTCATCATCCTGCAAACCGACGGCGACAAAGAACCGAAGCCGACGGCCTCGGTCGTCGCCCACACCGGCGGCGTCTCGTGCGTCAGTTTCCACCCCGAAACGGATCGCATCGTCACCTCCGGCGGCGATGGACTCGTGAAAATCTACAACCTCCCCGACAACGGCAACCCGATCGAAGCGACCAAGTTCGAACCGCCGATCAAATCGTCCAACGGCGGCGGCAACCCGCCGGTCACCACCGTCGCCTATTCCAACGACGGCAAGTTCCTCGTCAGCGGCGGGGCCGAGGGCGTCGTTCGGATCTGGGACGCGGCGACGACCAGCGAAGTGCGCACCCTCCGCGGCCACACGGGCTGGGTGACCAGTGTGGGCTTCAGCCCGGACGGTCGCAACGTGGTCTCGTGCGCCGTCGACAAAGCCGTGCGGCTCTTCGAACTGCCGAAGTCGGATGGCGCCCCGACGGGCCACTCGGCCATGGCCCGCTGCATCGCCGTCAGCCGCGACGGCAAGTACGCCGCGACGGGGTCGGACGACCGCACCGTGAAGGTCTGGAACTTGGCCAACGGCCGCGAGGTCGCCACGCTCACCGGCTTCGGCGGCAACGTC
>JBBRUN010000238.1:0-8435 GCA_038247765.1 Gemmatales bacterium
GTTGATCGCCCGTCGCGATCAGCGTCGCTTGCCGGGCGTACTGGGCGAACTCCTGAAACGAGACTTTCCCGTTCGTCGATTTCTCCGTGTTCCAGCCATCGGCCCGCCCGCCGATGCCTTGGGACAACGCCAGTGCAAACGCGCTCTGGCGAACGGGCCGAATCAGCGTCGGGCCATCGGTCGGCGTGTTCGCGGCGAGAATCCAGAACTTGTCCTCGGCGATTCGACCCTTCAGTTTGGCTTGGATCGCGTCGTTCAAATCTTCGATGGCGATCACGGATCGCGGCGAACTCACAGGCCGGAGATCGAGGATCAGCGAGCGCGGCACCGTCGCCTTGCCGAGCAGAGCGAGCACGTCGTCGAGCGGCAACCACGTCGTGTCGTCGTCCGGGTCGGCGTCGCCCGGCAGAATGTACGGCGCACCGTTTCGGGCCAGCCCGAGGGCGTTGAGGTAGACGACCAGCGGCCGACCCTTCGACTTCGACCGGCTTTCCTCGACGACCTGTTGAATCGCCCCGAGGATGCGGGCCTTCTCTTGATCCGGGAAGGCCGGCGCGGACTGGCCCGGGAAGGCTTCGAACACGCTCTTGGCGTCCGCATCGGCGAGCGGATTGGCGGGCCAATCGGCGTGTTTGTACTGCGTGATGGGGAGCACGAGCACGACCGGTTCCGGGTCGGGCTGGAGGTAAACGAACAACCCTGCGATGGCCCCGGCCAACCCGGCGACCACGAACGCGGCGACGACCCAACGCATTTTTCCCGACCCGCCGGCAGCCGGGCCGCGCGTCGGTTTCGCGGCACCGGCGGAGGCGGCTCGCCAAGCGTCTCGGGGGCGGCCATTCTGCGCCATGGCTACTCTTTCGGTTCGGTCAGCGTGATGCGGCTGGAGAAATCGTACGCTTCGAGCGGTCGGGCCGGGAATATCAGTTTCGCCTCGCGTTCGGCCTTGCGGGCGTGGTCCCGCAGCGCGGCCACCGAGAACAGCTCGAGCTTCTGCGTCGAGTTGAAATCGTCCGGGGCGAGTGGGCCGAAGCGGGCCGTGTAGCGGGCGTGGGCATCGTAGTACGAGTGCTGTTCTTGGAGCGTCACGAGCCGCGCGTCTTTATCTTTCCAACCGCCGGGGCGGAGGAAGACGAGTTCGCCCGGCTTCGTGTACTGCAACCGCACCGTGAGGTACTTCGCTTGGCCGACGGTCTCGATGGCGAGATCGACGAGTTCGACCGCTTCCCCCCGATTGCTGGCCAGTTTGCGGGCGATCGCTTTCGAATCCGCGATGTTCTTCATGTCCACGGTATACGTCGTCAAGGGCAGCGGGACGCCGTCGAGCCAGTAGGCGTTGATCGCCGGTTTGCGGATCGTCTCGGTGCCGCCGCGATTGCGATCCCAATCGACCAAGTCCACGGTCCACGTCGGCGAGATCGTGCCGGGGCGGTTCTCGATCCGCACGCGCGGTGGCGAGGTCGCATTCGCTGGCTGACCGTCGGCGTAGGTCACGTCGAACCAGGCGAACAGCGGCCGCGGCGCTTGCAGCAGAGGCTGCGTCTTGGTGTCGGGCCGGGGTTCGAGCGTGGCGAGCAGCGCCAGATCCCGGCTCGTCGTCGATTCCTTACCGAAGGCGAACTTCGGCACGCTGAGGTGCAGCGGCCCGGCGGGGCTTCGCACCAGCCGTTCGTATTCGGGCCGGCCCGGGAGGTCGTAGACTGCGGCCGGGATCGACAGCAGCAGATTATTCGTCTCGGATCGGGCCCGGAGCAAGACGCGGTCCCCGGCGAAGAGCTGCAATTTCTGCGGGGAACCGAGGCCGAAGAGATCGTACACCGCCGGCTCCAACGGCTTGGAAGTCCGGTAGATGCTCTCGCCCGACAGCGTCACGGGCAGCTTCTGCTGGACTTTATTGTTGATAAAATCGACGCGCGGAATCACGGCGTCTTCCAGTTGCTTGGCGAAGTCCCGGCTGCTCTTGGCCCCCGTGTGCAGCGTCACCGCCGTCCGCAGCGGGTCGGCGTAATGATCCGGATTCTTCACCGATTCGATCTGCCCGTAATTCTTCTTCCCCTCCTCGCTTTCGAGGCCGAAGAAGACGATGTGGGCCTCAACATCCGGCGCGTCGTTCAACGCTTTGATGATCACTTCGGCCGGCGTCCGCCCGCCGTAGGCGTCTTTCTCCACGCGCTCCGTCCAGTTGTCTTCGCCGTCGGTCAGCACGATGAGCGTCCGCCGGCCGGTGAATTTTTCGGGCCAGAAATCTTTGCTCCGCTCGGGGATCAGCAGTTTCCGGATCGACCCGGCCAACGGCGTGTAGGTGTCGTCCGGTGCCAATTTCACCGCGTTGACCAATTCCATCTTCTTGTCGAGTTGCTCGACGGTCTTGTTGATTTGGAACGGCTTGCAGACCTGTTCGACCGCGATGCTTTTGTTCTTGCCCGAGAAACTCGCGATCGTCACCCAGGTGTTCCTCGGAATCTGCTTCAACAGCGATTCGAAGCCTTTCTTCGCTTCCGAGATCCGCGTGGTTTTCGGTTGCGAACCGACGATCTCTTCTTGCATCGTCGGCGTGATGTCGAGCAACAGCGTCACGGCGCCGGTCACGAGTTCCGTGTCCGCGAGGATGGCGAAGGCCGCCTTGCCGCTCGGCGGCGTGTAGTTCCACTCCAAGCTCGGCGCACCCGCGAGTTGCACTTTCGTCTCGGCTTCGTAGCTGTGGCCCCGATACCACACACCGCTGCGGAGTTTGCCTTCGGCGCTCGGTGCGTTCGTGCGCGGTAGGCTCTGAAACGCGAACGCCCGTTCGATTTCCGACGCTTGCGCCACGGCGAATTCCTCGACGCGCTTGCGGCCGAGCAGATCGGCATTCGGCAAGTGGTACGGTGCCCCCGGCACGCCGAGCGAAATCAGCGGGAAGCCGATCTTCCGGCCGGCCGTCGGCTTGATGGTCACGCTGGCATCCCACGTCGCTTCGTCGGCGATGACCCGGATCGGCGTCGCCTTCACGTCCAGCATCGCCGGCAAGTACGCCTCTTCAGCAGTGCAGGCACCACTGCGGCGCTTCGCCTCTTCGGGGGAAAGGTTGGCCTCGTTCACCCCCGCGAGTTGCTTCGCCTCGGCGATCAGCAATTTCGAGCCCTTCCGGCAGAACCAGAGGTCGGGAGTTTGCACGCCGACATCGGCCCAGCCATCGTCGGTGATGCGGTGGGATTGCCAGAGCAAGAAGGCGTGCCGCCAGTAGTTCTGCTCGGCTTGCAGCGTGTTGTCCTTCGGGTCGAGCGGCGCCGCGGCCAGGGCGAGCCGGGCCGATTTGGAGGCGCTCGCCCAATGCGGCACGCCATCCGCCAGTGGGCCCGATTTCGTTTTGTCGAGCGACGCCTTCGCCGCAGCCCGCAACGATTGGAATCGCTTGCCGACGAACTCGCCGACTTGGCGGTGGCTCTCCCACCACGCGCCTTCTTTCGGTTGTAGCAGACGCTGCTTCGATTCCGCAATGTCGTCGCCGAGGTACGCGAGCGCCAGCCGGCCTTGGCGTTCGGAGAGTTCCCGCGCCGGAACAGCGGGGGCTTGCACGCCGGTGGCTTGGTTCGGATTCGGGGCCAAGCCCGCCGAGATCGACCGCAGAAAGGTCAACCGCTGCGAACGCAGTTCGGCGGGTAGGAACGGCACGCCGAGGACGCCGTCGAGGGCGTGCCAGTTCGACGGGTGCACCGTGTTGTTCAGTTGCTTGGCTTCGAGTTCGTGGGCCGTGGCGATGGCGGCGAGTGCGCTCCCGCCCGCGCGGCCTTCGCGCTCGAACTCGGCGAGGGTCGTTTCCGGCGCGGCTTCCAACTGACCGATGGCATGGGCCGATTTCGCCGCGGCTTCGAAATTCACGATCAGCGCACTCAGTTCTGCGGCCGGCATCTTCCCGCGGTACTCGCCGAGCCAGCGGGCGTAAAAGGGCAACCGCGCGAAGGCTCGATCGCGGAATTGCAAAGCGGTACCGACGACCTTGGCCGTCTGCCGGGAGACGGCGTAGCCGGTCTCGGCTTGGGCGAAGTACTCTTCGGATTTGCTTCCGCCCACGAAGAGGTCGTCTTCGCCCAGGCGGCGGAAGGCATCGGCCGCATCCACAATGTGGCGCGTCCGACGGAAGACTTGTTCCGCATGCGGATACGCGCCCGCCGTTGCCCCGCCGACCCACGCCGCTTCTTCGGCCATCGTCCGCAAGCGGATGGCTCGCTTGAGCAATTCCAAACTCGGCCGCTTCGCCTCGGCCGATTCCAAATGTTGGTTCAGCATCCGCACGAAGTGCCCTTCGACCGACCGGCCGTCGAGGGTGCCATCCACGAGCCCGAGGATTTCGTCGGCGATCTTCAAATTCTTCGCGCTCGGGCCTTCGTCGAGCAGCCGCTTGAGCACGGCGTTCGTCCACGCCAACCGGCGGGCGGTTTCGTTCTCTTGGCTCGGCTTGTTCCGCTGCGTGTTCCATTCCTCGGAGCGCGCGTTGGAAGTCGGGGCCGACCAAATCGCTTCGACATCGCCCGGCTTGATCTCGACGACCGCGTGCCCGAATGCCCGCCCGGCGGGGAGCGCCGTCGGCAGATGCGCCACCGTCGTCGAACTACCGAGCAGTTGATCGCCCAGCACTTTCACCTTCGCGGCGATGGCCGAGGTATTTGTCCCCGGCAACCGGACGAGCCGCTCCCAGCGCAGCAGCAGTTCGAGGAATTCTTTCCAACGGGCCGGGTCGATGGTGTCGGGGGAGGGCGTTCGATTCGCCAGCGTCTCCGCGACGATCCACGCCTCGCCCAAAGCTGCCGGCGTCGCCGTCGCTGCCGGTGCGGCCTTCGCCGCGAACACCGTCGTCGGCCCGGAGCCGAGCGTGACTTTCCCGGCCCGGTCGCTGCCCGAGTCGCTCGGCAACAGAATCGGCGACTGCTTTTCATCGCGGTTGACGATGGCCCACTTCTCGACCTCTTGCTTCAAGTGTGGCAGTAGCGTCGCCGCGGTGATCGCCGTACCGGGCGCGATTCCCCCGGCCCCTTGGACGCCTTCCAAAAATACTTGGCCGAAGACCGTCCGGCCCGTCGATTCCGAAGTCCACGGGCGTTGATCGATGTCGTGCGAACAGAGCACCGCTAGCCCGCCCACTTTGCCGATCTCGGGTTCGAGTTCTTTCAAGGCCCTCGGGAAATCGTGGGCGATGCTGCCGTGCGTCCACGACACCGGCTGACTCGGCGGATCGAAGACCACCAACTTCGGCTGACTGCTGGGGTGCCCTTCGAGCGCCTTCAAAATGTCGCGGACGTAGAGCTTGTGCGAATCCGCGGGAGCTGCGGCGGCGGGATCGATTTCCCAGACGAACGGCCCGGTCGAATCGACGCCGACGAGCGAGGCGAAATAGACGACCACCGATTCCGACTTCGGATCGAGGGCTTGCTTCCACGATCCCGGCGCGGCGGTTTTCTCCCGGCCCGCCACGAGTCGCGTGCCGGCGGGTTGTTCGGTCTTCCACGTTTGGAAATCGTCGCCGACGGCGGCGCCCGCTGGATTTTCGTGCCACGCCAAGCTATCCGCCGCGTTCGGGGCAACGACGATCAACGCCGGGAACTTCGGCGGCTGCCACCAGACGATCAGGGCGACGACCGCGGCGATGAGCAGACTCACGAAGCCGCCGGCGAGCAGAAACCGGCCCGTGCGCGAGTTCGATTGCTTCGGCGATTTCGCCGCGGCCGCGCCCGGTTGCCACGATTTCCGAGACGCAGTGGGCCCGGCCGCCGGCTTCGGATTGTTCGCGCCGGCGTTGTGTTTCCACCCGCCCGGTTTATCGTTCGCCATCGTCGGCCCCTTCGCCCGTGGTGCGTGCGGGGTCATCTTACCGCAGGAGCGCGGCGGTTCCCACACCCCATCATGCGGATTCGGGGCTGTTTGCGGACAGGTTACTCGGCAGACTACTTCTTCAGCAGATCGCGGATTTCCATCAGCAGCTTTTCCGACTGCGTCGGTTCCGAAGGCACCGGGGCTTCGGCTTCTGTCTTCTTCAGGCGGTTCATCACTTGAATCATGCCGAAGAGGCACGTCGCGATAATGAGGAAGTCGATGATCGCTTGGATGAACGCCCCGTATTTGAGCTTCACCGGGATCATCTTGGTTTCGTCTTTGGGGTCTTTCATCGAACCGGGCAGCTCGATCGCCAGCTCGGAAAAATCGACGCCTCCCAATGCCCAGCCGATCGGCGGCATGATGATGTCTCCGACGATCGACGAGACGACTTTGCCAAACGCGGCCCCGATGATCACACCGACGGCGAGATCGACGACATTGCCACGGAGTACGAATTTCTTGAACTCTTGGACGATCGACATGGTGGGTTCCGTGCGGAATTGATCAATACTTCGTCAATTCGCCCGCCGTGCCGAGGCCCAATGCCCCGACGATCTTGGCGGCCCCGTCGACCATCATTTTCAATTCGCTGTTGATCGCGATGAACCGCCAGCCTTGGGCGATCCGCATCTGCGTGTCTTCGACGCTGAACGAGTGGATGCCGGGGGCGATGCCCAAACGCTTGCAACCGGCGAGGATCTCTTGCAGCGTCTTCTCGAAGACGTCCGCCGCGGGCGGTTGGCCGGCGGCATCGCGCATGCTCGCCATCAAGTCGTTCGGGCCGACGAACACGGCATCGACGTTCTTCCGGCCGTAGACGGCGTCGAACTTGTTCACCGCGTCGATGTGCTCGCACTGCAGCACGATCAGCACTTCGTCGTTCACGTGCGAATAGTACTCGGCCGCGGTCGCATTCCAGTTGAGCGCGTGGACACTGCCGCCGACGCTGCGGTTGCCGACGGGCGGATAGAGGCACGCCGCCACGGCATCGGCCGCTTCTTGCGGGGTGTTGACCATCGGCACGACCACGCCGTGGCCGCCGTTGTCGAGGACGCGCTTGATGTGGTCGTGCCGGTTGCTGGGGACGCGGGCCAGAGCCACGCAGCCCGCATCGGCGATGCTGCCGAGCATGTGCGTGGCCGTCTCGATGTTCACGAGGCTGTGTTCGATATCGACCGTCAGCCAGTCGAAGCCGCTGCGGGCCAGGAACCGGGCAGCGGTCACGCTGCCGAGCGACATCCACGTGCCGATGGCGGGTTGGCCGGCGCGGAGTTTCGCCTTCACGGGGTTGCGTCGCATGGTGTCACTCTTCGGGGAAATCGACGGGTTTCTCGATGGTGAATTTGTTTCCGCCGCGGATCGGGTCGGTTTCGCCGGGGCCTCGTTCGGGCGGGGCGACCCACCACTTCGGCCCGGCCGCGCCGAAGTCGAAACCCTTCTCGAACAGCTTATTCATTTCGGGGCGGTCGAATTCCAAGCCGCCTTTCGGAGTCGGGAAATCGGCGGGGATGCCGGTCATGTTGAAGTTCACCCCGGCGATCTTGCACATGTGGAACAGGTTCGACGCTTCGCGGCGCGATTGCGACGTCAGCACCGTCGCCGTGGAGACGCTGAGCACCGGCAGCACGCGCGATTGCACCGGCGCCGGTTCGACGTACGATTTCGACGCTTGAATCAGGTAAAACTGAGCGGGAGGTTGCAGTTTCGCCGGGCGGCGCGGGTCGGGCGTCGCCGCGTCGAGCACCATCGGCGGCACGAACACCGAAGCCGTCACCGCGCCGTCGACGTGGAGTTCGGTGTATTTCTTCCCGTTGATTTCGACGTCGATGCGCACCGGCGAAAAGACCACCGGCATCGAGCAGGACGCGACCAGGACATCCACGATCAGCCTCTTGGCGGCTTTCAATTTGTGCAGCCGTTCGACTTCGTTCGGCGCGGATACGTTCGCGATGGCGCCGAGATCCCACGTCACGAAGCGGCGCGTGTCGAGGTTCGTCGTGCCGACGTACAGTCGGCGACCACTGCGGTGGGCCGCGCCGATTTCGTCGATGATTTCGAGCGTCATGCTGGTGTCGATGATCACGCGCAGCGGGGCCGTCGAAGCGAGTGCATCGCGGAATGGCACCGTGACCCACGCCTGGTACGTGAAGACGTCCTTCCGCGTGATGCGGGTGTAGAAACGCTCCATGAGGCTGTCGTATTTCGGGCCGAGGAATGCGATCGGCGCGATGAGCGCCCCCGTGCTGATGCCCGTGACGACATCGAACTCGGGCCGTTTCTCGGTGCGCGACCAACCGCTGAGGACGCCGGCCGTGTAGGCCCCGAACATGCCGCCACCCGACAGGGCGAGGACGTGCTGCGGCCGGCGGGGCAATGGCGTGAGCTTCGGGCCGGGGTCGAGCGGATCGGTGAATTCGGCCGGGCGAACGCCGTCGAGATTATCGGGCACGCTCGCGGGGGGCGCTCCGACGGGCACCCATTTGCCGGGGCCGCCCGTATCGACCGGCGGCACCGGGCGAGGATGAACGCACCCCATGCCGAGCGCGAGGGCCACCATCAGCGAGATTCCGATTCGCGAGCTA
>JBBRUN010000239.1:0-8369 GCA_038247765.1 Gemmatales bacterium
CGGCTCGGGCGTGATCTGCAGCAGGACGGGCACGCGGTTCGCCGGCATCTGCGGCAAGTTCACGGCGGGCACGGGGATCGCTTCGATGCGGAAGGCCCCCGAGATGCAAACGGGGTTCGACTTCGCCGGCTTCGGCCGGAGCACTACGGTTCCGACCGGCGGCGCGTCTTTCGGTTGGTTCGGGTTCGCAGGGATGTTCACCGGGCCGTTGCCGGCCGCGGAGACCGCCGATTCCACTTCGAGGTCGGCTTGGCCGGCGAGCGATTGCAGCGCTTCCCAGAAGATGACCTTCCCCGATTTTGGCGTCAACTTCTTTGAACGCGGGCTTTGGTCGCCGTTGAGTTGGATGGTGTAGCCGGTCTGTTTGCGGAGGGCGTCGAAGGCGGCGCCGAGGGTTTGCTCGTCGGCTGGGAGTTCGACGAGAGTCCCCGCTGTGGACTTGGCGTTGGCGATCCGGCGCTCGATTTTCGCGACCAGGTCGACGGCCCGGTCGGTCGCTTCGAGGTTCCCCGATTCAACGACTTTGCGGAGCGTCGGCAAGGCGTCGGCGCCGAGTTCGCCCAAGCGTTTGCCGGCCTGCTCGCGGACGCGGTAATCGCGGTCGCCGAGTTGATCGGCGAGGCGCGTCAGTTCCGCCGAATCGACGGTTGGCACTTTGGCTTTGAGCTCTTGGGAATAGCCCGCGCCGGCGAGGGCGAGGGCGGACACCGCGGCCGCGACAAATCGACGCATGGGAAACTCCCGGAAAGGGCGATGCAACCTTCAACAACAATCATGCCCGAAGGGAGGCCTTCGGGCAAGCTTGCAATCGGCGCTCGTTACTTTCCGGTTACCCGATCAGTTTTTCGATGGCCTTGCCTTCGCGGAAGAGTTGAATCGGCCGGCCGGTCGGGCTTTGGATTTCGGTGTCGGACTTGATGCCGAGTTGGCCGAAGATGGTGGCGCCGAGGTCGTCCGGGGTGCAGGGGTCGAGGTTCGGGGCCATGCCGCTGGCGTCGGTGGTGCCGTGGGCGTAGCCGCGTTTGATGCCGCCGCCGGCGAGAACCGCGGCCATACTGCGGGCCCAGTGATCGCGGCCCGCGTTCTTGTTGATCTTCGGCGTCCGGCCGAATTCGCCGGCGCACATGACGATGGTGCTGTCGAGCATCCCCTGTTGATCGAGGTCGGCGATGAGCGCGGCGAGCGCCCCATCGAGCGAGGGCATGAGTTTCGTCTTGTGCGCTTCGAAGGTCTTGCTGTGGGTGTCGAAGCCGCCGAAGCCGAGGGTGACGAAGCGGACGCCCGCTTGGACGAGCCGGCGTGCGGCGAGCGCGGCCGGGCCGATGGGGCCGGTGCCGTAGCTCTCGCGGATCGCGGCCGATTCCTCGCCGAGGCTGAAGGCTTTCTTCGTTTTGTCCGAGCGGAGGATTTCGATGGCTTGCTTGTGGAAGGTATCGAGGCCATCGACGAGATCGGACTGCTGGTCGAGCTTGCGGAAGCCGTCGTCGAAGGATTTCAGCAGTTGATCCTTCTTGCTGAGGTCATCAAGGGAGACGCCGTTGGGCAACGTGATGCCGCGGAGGCGGAACGCGGCGGTCTTATCGCCTTTGTCCGCGCCTTTGCCGCCGGCGCCGTTCGATTCGACGCTGAACGGGTTGTAGCCGGTGCCGAGGTAGCCAGCGCCGCCGGCGGCACCGTTGCGGAGATCGACGAAGCTGACGAAAGGCGGTACGCCGAGTTCGGTCTTGAGGAGCTTGGAGGCGACCGAGCCCATGGCCGGGTACTGGATGGCGGAGGTCGGCTTATTTCCGGTGGTCATGAAGACGGTGGCCGGGCCGTGGCTCGGGATCGTGTGGTAGAGCGAGCGGACGACGGAGATCTTATCGGCGACGCCGGCCATCTTCGGTAGCGTCTCGGCGAACTGGACGCCCTTGGCTTTGGTGTCGATCGACTTGAACTCGCCGCGGATGCCTTCGGGGGAGTCGGGCTTGTTGTCCCACATGTCGATGGTGGCCGGGCCGCCGGACAGCCAGACGAGGATGACGCTCTTGGCTTTGGGGGCCTTGCCGTCAACGGCGGTTACCTTGGCCTTGGCCGCGGCCCTGGCTTCGGAGGCGAGGATCGTCGGCAGGGTCAAGCCGAGCATCCCGGCGGAGCCGATTTGCAGGAAGTTGCGGCGGGAGAAGCCTTCGCAGTCGGTTTTGAACATAGGGCACTCGGGTTAAAGGTTTCCTGCACGGATTCGTTGAATGTACGCGGTCAGCATTTTCTTCACTTCAATCACTCGCGGCTCCAATTCGGAATACACTTCCGGCGGAGTGTAAGTCAGGTCTTTGCTCAAAAGCAGTTGATACTCCAATTCGCAGGCGGATCGCAACGCATTCTGTAAGTATCTTCCATAGTCCGATCCTTCCAAACTCCCGCAACCTTCGGCGATATGGGTCGGCACGGCCGCGGCGGACCTCCGCATCTGGATCGTCAGTCCGAACTTCTCTTCGCTCGGGAACTTCATGGACAGTTTGTAAACCTGCAGTGCGAGTGAGTGCGCCTTTTCCCACACCTTCAGCGTTCGAAAGTCCTGCATGGCTTTCTCCAGATCTGATTTCTGTCATCTGACATCTATTTGTCCAGAAAAATAGATGTCAGATATCAGATATCAGTTCAAAACCTCAATGGTTCAAAATAAACTCGCGAGTGTTGATCAAGGCCCACAGCACATCCTGCAGTCCTGCTGCCCGCGTTTTTTCCGCGGCAACATATTTCAAAGCGTTCGCTTTCTCGGCGTCGGTCGGCAAGCGGGAGAGCGTCCCCAAAAATAATTCCTCGACGGCTTCGGCGTCGGTCGCCTTCGATTTGGCGAGCGTGTGAGCCCGGTTCGTCGCGGCGCTCAGTTTCGCGGTCAGGCTCGGGTCGGTGAGGCGGAAGAGCGTCTGCGGCAGTGCCGCTTCTGCGGCCCGTTCACAATCGCAGGCCGTCGTCCGGGCCGGGCGACCGAAGATTCGAAGCACGTAGGCGAGGTTCGGGTTGTTCAACCGGCTGGCGCCGACTTCAGTCATCTTCTTCCCGGCGGGAGCGTCGGCGGCGAACGCTTCTTCGACGCCGATTCCGGAGTTCAGCACATCGACGACTTGCTCGGCCATCAGCGAGCGGACGTAACTGCGGGCGAAGTTGTTCTTGTCGAATTTGTTCGTGTCGTTGGCCTTGGCGGAGAGCTGATACGTCCGACTCAGCAGGATCGCCGTTTCGAGTTTGCGCAGGTCGTAGCCGCTGTCGGTGAATTCCTTGGCGAGTACGTCGAGCAACCGAGCATTCGTCGGCGGATTCGCTTGGCTGAAGTCATCGACCGGGTTCACGAGGCCGATGCCGTAGTAGTGCGCCCAGACGCGGTTGACGAAGCTCTTGGCGAAGAACGAATTCTCTTTCGACACCATCCATTCCCAGAGCTTGGCCCGCGTATCGGCACCGCTCACATGCTTCAGTTCCGGCCCGCCGAGAGCTTTACTGCCGACGGTGCGGGTCGTCATGGGGATCGGCTTCAGCGCCGGCGGTTTGCCGGTGCCGCCCATCGTGGCCACGAACATCTCACGCACATTGGGATACTGAGCGTTCGCTTTTCCGCCGGCGGTCGCGGCTTCTTTGCGCTTGGCATTCTCGGCGTCGGCGAGTTTCTTGGCATCGGGGCTGCTGAACTGGTTGTTGGCGAAGACCACGTTGGCGAAGACGTTGGCGAAGCCCCAGTAGTCGTCTTGAGTCCAGCGGTCGGTCGGGTGCTTGTGGCATTGGGCGCATTCGAGCCGAACGCCGAAGAAGGCCGCGGCGATCTTCTCCCCCCAGATTTCAATCGGCACGGCCTGCTGCCGGCGCCAGAACAAGTCGAGGGTCTTCTTCTCGGCGTAATCGCTGGTGAATCCTTTTTCCAATTGCTCGTCGAGCTTCTTGGCCGTCTCGAACCAGTCTTCGGGCTTCTGGCCGTCGTTGGTCGTCGCGGTGAGAATATCGCGGACGATGATGTCGTACGGCACGTTGTCGGCGATCCGTTTGCGGATCCAATCGTGCCACATTTGCGAGCGGCGGTTCTGGATCGCCCCGTTCGGCTGCTCGAGCGCGACCGTGTTGTTCCCCGTCACGTCGCTGAGCTTCGTGGCCCACAGCGCCGCGTGCAACGGATGCTTCAGCAACTCATCGATTTTCTTCGACCGCTTCTCGGCCGAGGTGTCGGCCGCGAAATTGCGAATCTCGTCGGGTGTCGGCAAGATGCCGATGGTGTCGATGGTGACGCGGCGGAGGAATTCGAGATCGGTGCTGAGCTCGGCCGGCACCATGTTCAACAGCTTGAGCTTGGCAAAGACTTCGCGATCGATGTTATTCACCGGTTTTACATCGGGGTACTTCGCCCCCGGCTTACCCGGCGCCGGCACGAGCACGCGAATCGCCCGCACACTGCCGCGGTAGAGAACCGTCAGGCCCGCGTCGCCCGGCTGGCGCGATGTGACGACACCGAACGCCGACACCGAGCCGATGGCGTCGTCGCTGATTTTGTAATCGCAGAACGGCGTGATGTCTTCGGTCGTGCCGTCGGCAAACTTGGCGGTAACTTTGATTTGGAAGGCCTTATCGACAGCGAGCACGGCGAAGTCCGGGGGGCTGACCGTCAATTCTTCGATCTTGCCGCTCCCAGGCGTGTGCTTGGCCCCCTGTTCGATCCACGTCCGGAAGATCGAATCGATCCATGTCCCTTGCCCGAACCGCATTCCGCCGTCGTGCGGCATCCGACCAGCGCCTTTTAGCAACAGCAAGCTTTCGTCCGGCTTGTGGACGTTCACCCGCCGGCCGAGGTTGTCCCGCGTCAGCGCCGCAAAGTCGAAATCGGGTTCGTAACCGAAGAGGGAAAGCCGGAAGCCATTCTTCCCTTGGAAACTGCCATGGCACGACCCGGCATTGCAACCGACTTTGGAGAGCAGGCCCATCACGTGGCGTTCGAAATCGACTTTCTCGATTTTCCCGCCCGAGGGCACATCTACAGCCGATGCCAGACCCGGAAAGGCGACGCAGGCGGCGACTGCCAGTAAACGGATGTGGCGCATAAGGTTCCGTCGCGAAAGGGCAAAGTGGCGGGTGCGGCGTCGGCGAACCGCGTAGCTATCTAACCACGAATCTTCCGGGAAGTTTCGTTCGGAAACCGAGCGGGAGCAAGAAAAATGTGCGCGGAAACGCCATGAGCTGCTGGGCGAAGGCGGCGGAGGCGGTTTCGAAAGTCGTCTGGGGGGCGTTGGCCAAGGGGTCGTTGGGATGGCCGGCTATGAGGGGAGGAAGGTATCGATGACGGCGTCGATCTCGGCCGGAGTGGATCTGCGGAAAAGCATGGGGAATCCGGGGGGCTTGGGCACCGGTTTTCACGCCAGGCACTGGGGCAATTATGAAAATCCGCACGCCTACATACCCACCAGCCAATCTTCCAACAAACCGAGTCTTGCACCCTTCAGGGATCACGGATCGTTTTTACTTCCCCGGCGCCACGGAATCGGGTACCTTAGCAGTTTCCTCACCCCACATCGCGTGTACCCATGCCTGCCAGCCGTCGCCAATTCTCGGCACAAGTCCTCGGTTCGCTCGTGACCTACGGTCTAATCGAAACCCTCTGGAGCCGCGATCTCTTCGCCGAGTCGGTGAAGCCGACCATCGCCGCGTGGCTGAAAGATCTGGTCGAAATGACCAAAGATCTCAAGGGGCGCAAACTCACAGACCTCGAGTTCCAGAAGAAGCTGGAGAAGCTGTACTTGTCGGTGGATTTGAAATCGCTCGTCGAACTCGTGAAGCTCGACGACATCGAAAAGAAAGTGAAACTGCCGGATAGCGGCGCATCGAGTTCGGGCATCGACCTCAAGCAGATCGAAGGGCTCCCGGCCGACATCGGCTTCGGCCGGCAAATTTTCGGCTGCAAGAAAGGGCGCTCTATCGTCCCGCACGGGCACAGTAACATGTGCACCGGTTTCATCGTCATCAAAGGGAAATGGGAAGGCAAACACTACGACCGAGTCGAGACCCAAAAGGAACACTTCATCATCAAGCCGACGATCGACAAGGCCTTCGAGCCGGGGGAAGTCTCGACCATCTCGGATCACAAAGACAACATCCACTGGTTCAAGGCGGTCTCCGAGACGGCCTTCATCTTCAACGTCCACGTCGTCGGCTACGATCCGAAAATCGAAGGCAACTCCGGCCGGATGTACCTCGACCCGGACGGCGAGAAGCTCGCCGGCGGGCTGATCCGCGCCCCACGAATCAGCTCCGAAGCCTGCCACAAGAAGTACGGTTGAGACCCGAGCGCGGCGTTCACTTCTTCTTTTTGTCGAACGCCTCGGCGTACTTCTTCGGGTTGTCGTTGAACTCGTCCCGGCAACCCGAGCAGCAGACGTAGTAGGTCTTGCCCATGAACGACACGGTCATGGTGCCGAGGCCACCGGTGACGCAGCACTCGTTCTTCTTGCCGCCGCCGGCGAATGATTCGCCGTCTTTGTTCCCCGAGACTTTGTAGATCGTGTCGCCGAGGCCTTTGCCACCGGCGACCTTCTCGTACAAGCCGACGAAGCGGATTCCCTCGGCGGCGGTGTTGACCGTCAGCCGGTACAGATCCTTGGTCTTCGCGTCGGTGCGCTCCATCACGAACTTGCCCTTCACGAGCTTGCCGGTGAATTCTTGCTCTTTGCCGTCCTTATCCGCGGCGGCGACGAGGTAGACCTTCTTCTCGAGGTCGTATTTCACTTCGGCTTTGCTGAAGAACTTGCCGTCTTTGATTTCGAGTTTCAAAGCGGGGTCGGCGTCCTTGGCGAACTTCCAACCCCAGCTCCACGTTTCTTTCCATAGCGCCTTCTTGCCTTCGACGGTCCCTTCGCCGTTGCCGTTCCATTGGCCGATAAACTCGGCGAGTTCTTGAAGCGCAGCTTTCGACTTCTCGGAGTTTTTAGTATCGGCGGCCCGCATCGATACCGGCACGAGGGCGAGACAGGCCATCAAGGCCAGCGCCAGAATTCGACGGACAAACATCGCGGAGACTCCCGGGAAGGGGGAAAGGCGGGACGAGAACCCAGTACACACTGTATAGGACGCGGGCGCCGCAGTGTTGGTTCCGGTGCGAAAACGGAGAAACCCGAGCCGAGGCCCGGGCTTCGTAGTCCGATGATCGCTGCCGGTTCAGGCCGCGCGGCCGAAGAAACGGCGGAGGCCAAAAGCCGGCAGGGCCGCCAAGGCCAAGAGCAAGGCAGGTGGGGCCGGGATAACGGTCGGTTCCGTCAGGGCGATTTTGTCGAGGCGGAAGTCGTCGGCGGTTTGGCCGGTGACGGTCAGGCTGAGGCCGGTGACTTGCGAGAGGTCGCCCGAACCGGCGAAGCTGCCGAGGAGAACGTCCTGATCGATGAAGCCGGCCGAATTCAAGAAGCTGCCGGTCGTGGTCAACGTGCCGGAGCCGGTGAGCAGGCTCAGCGTGAAGCCGACGTTCGGGTTGCCGATGGTCGCTTGCGACTGGGTCGTCAGGATAACCGCACCGGCCGCACCGCTGATGGCGCTGAAGTCGATGGCCGAGCCGAAGACATAAGAGAACACGCCGTTGCCGCTGCTGGTCGAGTCGAAGAACATGTCGGCCGTGCCGCCGCCGACGACGCCGAGCAGCGAGAATGGGCCGGCCGGTGTCGGGCCGGTCACGGTGAAGGTCGCCGTGCGAACCGTGCCACCGGCGAGCGGCGTGACGATCGTGTACGGGTTCGTGTTTTGAGACGCGATGACGAACTGTGTGCCACCGGCGGGATTCGTGAAGTCGTCCAAGATCACATCGGCTTGAGCCGCCGTCGAGGCGAACAGCAGAATCGTCAGGCTCAGGGCGAGGAAGCGGTGAGTCATGAGAGTGAGACCCCGGCGGAATCGATTTGGGCGGAGACGGAAATTCCGTCCCGTAGAAGTAGTCTCTCAGATTCGCCGGCGGATTCAACCGGACTTTTCTGAATTTGCCCGATGCACCGGTTGTAGGGTGTCCGGAATCTTGGCGCTGTTTACGGTGTGTATCATGGAAGCGCGATGTTCGTAACGGTGCGCCGCTGGCCGAATCGAGTTAAGCGAGAACACCGACACCCTCGCGTTAACTCGTTTCCGAATGCTTAACTCGAGGCCAGTCGTTTAACAGACTAGGCCCGGCAAGGACTTGTGTCGACGACGTCGGTTTAACAGACTTGTACCTACTTCTTCGCATCGGGCTTGGCCGCCGGCTTGATCGCCTTCATCGCTTTTAAGGCGTCCACGCAGTCGCTGACCTCGCGGAAGGCGTCCTCCCGATTGTTCTTGAGCTTGGATTTCAACTTGTAGGCTGTGGCGGCGGGTTTGTCGCCGAACTCGATCCAGTA
>JBBRUN010000240.1:0-8358 GCA_038247765.1 Gemmatales bacterium
CAGAGCCGGCACCCCGAGGAGCGTCAGCCCCTCAGTTCCGCTTCCCAGGCCTCGGCTTGATCCAAAAACTGCGACCGCACGTCGTTGACCTCCCAGCGGTCGTCCGGCTTCAGATAATACTGCGGCTCACGCGGATCGTCCCCATCCGGGATCGCCAACGGCAGTAGGATCGCCTCCGTTGCAGTTCGCCGGGCGATCTCGTTTCCGCCGTTCATTTCCAGCACCGTGATCGCCACGTCCCGTACCGGCAAGGCTTCGTCGCGCAGGAGCGCCGAAAGATCCGCCGGTTGCGTCAGCGCTTCGATCCGCTGACCCGCATCTTGAGCGCCAGCGCGGCGGACGATCAACGGTAGGTGCACGAACTCTTCGTGAAGCCACGGGCGGAACGGGCCGAGAATACCGTGCTCGCCGAGCGGGTAGCCGAAGTCGGACGTGATCAGCCAATCGGCCGAGGCGTCGAGTCGGAATTCGCGGAAGCGCTCGAAGAGCCAACCGAGTTCGGCGTCGAGTTGCGTGACCACGGCCGCGAAAGTACGGTGCAATAGTTCCCACGATTCCGAATCGTCGCGGTCGAACCAACCGGTCGGCGGGTCGCACCACGGCTCCGGTGATTCCGCCGCGGGATCTTCTTCCAACAGATCTTCCAGATAGACTTCGAAGAGTTCGCGGGGCACGTGCCAGGGGGGAATCAGCCGATCGAGTTCGAGAACCAGTATCCAATCGTCGATGGCGGCGAGCTTCGCCAACACCTGCGGTAGCAGGCCATCGAGCGCCGCGGCGGGGTTGATGCCGGGGCGGGCATCGAACACTTCCGCCCAGCCGGCGTAGTATTCCGGTGGGGCATCTCGCTCGGCGCGATGGGCGCGGATCAGGAATCGGGGCGGGTCGCTCGGGCGCAGGTTTCCCCACCATGCCCGGCGGGCGGCGAGCGGATCGGGGCAGTCGGAATAGTGCCGGTCGAAGACCGTCCCCTCGGCCGCGAGGCCGTCGAGGTTCGGCGTGGCGATCCACTCGTTCCCATAGACCCCGAGGCACCCGACGGGGCAACCCTGCAGAATGACGACGATGCTTTTCATGTGAAGGGATTGTACGCCCTACAATGAGTTTTCACCGGGCCGGATCGAACGGGGGCGCGACGTGCTGGGTCCGATCTTCATGCGGGAATTGACGACCGTCCCGCGGCAGGCCAGCCATTACGGCACCCGCGCCGCTCTCCTCGGGCTGCTCACCATCCTCGGCATCACCAGTTACCAAGCGACCATCGGCTTCGACCGCGACCCGAACCTCGGCGAAGTCGCCCGCTTCGGCGAACTCATCTTCCAGCTGTCGGTCTACGTCGAACTCGTCCTGCTCATGTTCTTCAGCACGCTCTCGGCCGCGAGTGCCGTGTCGCAGGAAAAGGACCGGCGGACGTTCATCCTGCTGCTCATCACCGACATGCGCGATTACGAAATCGTCCTCGGCAAACTACTCGGTAGCCTACTGCCGATCACGGCGATGCTCGCGGTGAGCCTGCCGGTGCTGTCGCTCTATCTACTGCTCGGCGGCATCGACATCACGCAGGTGTTGCAGGCCGGGGCGGTGCTGTTGATGACGGCGTATTTCGCCGGGTCGCTCGGCGGGTTGGTCGCGCTCTGGCGCGAACGAACCTTCCAGGCGCTCGCGCTGTCGGTGCTGTTCCTCGTGCTCTATTTCTGTTTGGCCCTTTCCATAAGCGTCGTTGGGCCGATGATCGCACCTGGCGCCGATTGGGCCACGATCCAGGCATACTTTGATCCCGTCCGGGCGATGGGGAGCGTCATCCAAGCCCCGGCCGAGGGGTGGAGTTCGCTGCCGCCGGCTTACGGCTTCGCCCTGACGATGCTCAGCTTCTGCGCCGTTATGAACCTCTTCGGCATGAACCGCCTGCGGAAGTGGAACCCGAGTGGCGAGCCGATCATCCAGCGCGAGGGCAAAGACCACGACCCCGAGGCGAACCTGAGCCAAGAGCAGTTGAAAGACTTCCGCTCGAAGGCGCACGCCGCGCCCGGCGAAGTCCGCGGCATCTGGGAGAACCCGATCCTCTGGCGCGAGATCAAGACACTCGCTTACGGCCGTCGGCCGCTGCTCGTGAAGGTCGCCTTCGGTGTCGTGCTGGCGTTGATCCTCTATTTCAGCATCTCACAGATCTACGCGCCGGGCGGCAAACCGATGTTCGCCGCGGCGTACGGGTTGGTGCCGCTGGCCATCATCAGCTTGCTGTTGATCTCGGCCCAAGCGGTGACTTCGATCACCTCCGAGCGCGACGGTGGCACCCTTGACGTACTGCTGGTTACGGATGTATCGCCGCGCGAGTTCGTCTTCGGCAAACTCCTCGGCGTCATCTACAACACCAAGGAATACCTGATTCCCCCGCTGCTGCTGGCGATGGTCTACGCCTGTTTGGGATTCTTGGCGAAGACCGACCCGGACGCGACCTTCGGCGAACGCCTCGGCAACAACTTCTTGGCGCTGATCGCTGTCATGGGCTCGCTGCTGCTCTTGTTCGGCTTCGTGATGGCCCTCGGCTTGCACGTCGCGCTGCAGGTCATCAACAGCCGCGTGGCCATCGTGAACACGCTGGGCACCGTCTTTTTCCTGAGCGTCGGCACACTGATCGCCATCTACGTCATCGTCATTAACGGAGGCAGTTTCGCGAACCAGTGGGTCAGTTTCATCGCCTTCCTCGTGCTCGGTATCGGCGGGCTCTGGTGGGTGCTGACGGGCCAACGGCCGTCGCCGGCGCTGTCGGTCGGCTCGGTGGTCTGCCCGCTGGCGATGTTCTACTGCGTGACGAATATCTTGATCGCGAAGCCGGGCACCGAGGAATCGGCCGACCCGATCGTGCCGTTCGTCGCTTTGGCGGCCGCGTTCGGGTTCACGGTCTACGCGATGATCTTGCCGCTGGTGACGGAATTCGACGTCGCCCTGGGCCGCACCACCGCCGCCAACGAGGAGTGAGGAATGATGCTAGGAATGAAGGAAAGCGATGCGGATTCGTCCGCTCTTCGCCCCAAAGGGGCCGACTTTTACAGCCTAGGCCGGAAGCCCTGGGTGTCCGCGATGTTTGTTTTCCGCCCCGAAGGGGCCGGCGCACGACCGTCGAACCACGCCGGCCCCTTCGGGGCGGATGACCGAGCATACCGTACCCAGGGCTTCCGCCCTGGGCTAGAAAAGTCGGCCCTTTTGGGGCTAAGACGGCTGGGCCGAATACGGCAGATCTTCATCGTACCCGCAATCGCCTTCGTACTGCTCTTCGCATTCTCCACTCCGGCCAGCGCCCAAACCGACTCGGTCTTCAAACCCGGCAAACACAAGGGTGGCGAACTCAAATTCGTATCGGGCGTGCCGGTGCTGATCGTCGCCGGGAAACCGGCCGAGATCGGTGACCAAATCGGCGCCCTCGTCGGCAAGAAATCCCCCGATCCCCGGCCGGTGCTCGACGAATTCCTCAAGGCTATCAAACTCGAAAACGGCTTCGACGCGCTCAAACTCATCGCGCGGAATTTGAAGCCCAACTTCCCGGCCGATTACCGCACCGAGATCGAAGCCCTCGCCAAAACCAGCGGGTACGACATCGATCTGCTCTGGTTCATCAACACCGTGTACGACCTCTCCAGCGGCATGGGCTGCGCGACCGTCGTCGTGGAATCGCCCCGTAGCAAAATGAAGTCGCCTCTCTTCGGCCGCAACTTCGACTGGGTCCCGTCGAAGGGGTTGCCCCAACAGGCGATGGTGATGGTCTTCAAACCGGAGGGGAAGTACGCCTTCGCGTCGATCACGCTCTGCCCGATCACCGGCGTTATCTCCGGCATGAACGAGCACGGCCTCGGCTGCACCATCAACGAAATCCACTTGAACCAATCGAAGGACAAAGCGAAGTTCAATTGGGACGGCGTGCCGACGCTGCTGGCCTTCCGCAAAGTGCTGGAAGAGTGTAAGACGGTCGCCGAAGCGGAGGAACTACTACGCGGCCTGAAACGGACGACCTCCGCGAGCCTGAGTATCTGCGATACGAAAGGCGGGGCGGTATTCGAAATCACGCCGAAGGCCATCGAAGCCCGAAAGTCGACGAACGACCTGACGCTCTGCACGAATCACTTCCTCAGCGATACGCTCGGCATCGCCCCGAAAAAGGGCTGTTGGCGATTGGAGAAGCTGCTGGAAACGCAGAAAGGCGATAGCAAACTCGGCGTGGACGACGTCTTCGCCGAACTCGACGCCGTGAGCCAGAAGGCGGAGACACTGCAGTGCATGGTCTTCGAACCTGCGACCTGCAAGTTGCACTTGAAGCTCGGCGACGGTAAAATCAGTGCGACGAAGTCGAAAGCGGTCGTCATTGAGCTGGCGAAATTGTGGAAGTAAACCCGCGCCCGAAGTGTTCGGCGCGATTGTTTGCCTGTTTTCCTTCTATCTTGTGGAGTCTCGTTATGTACCGTTCGCTGTTGATGCTCACCGCGGCCTTCGCCATCGGGTGCACCGTCACACCCCGATCGACGGAGACCCCGCTGCCGGAGTCGCCGGAGAACATCGTGCTATCCGTGCCGGGCATGCATTGAGGATCGACTTGTGAGGCACGGGTCCGTGCCACGATGCAATCGCTGCCGTTCGTCGATTCCGATACCGTCCGCCCGTCGCTGGCCAATCGCCAAGTCACGTTTCGAGCGAAAAAAGACGCCAAATTCGATCTGGATGCCACCAAGAAAGCGCTCAGTGCTAAGGGTTACGACGACGTGACCGTTGTCGCCAGCGCCAAATAGCAGCCACGATCCGTTCTGCCGTCGCGGCCGAGCGGGTCCGCCACGCGAGCAGGTGAGCAACAATAGTAGTCCGGATCGCCTGGGAAGTCTCAGGGGGGATTCGTGGATGGTTGGGCGAGCGCATCGGTCAGCCATTCCCACAGAGAATCGAGGCTTTGGACGATCACCTTCGCATCGGTCAAGACCGGCATGAAGTTGGTATCGCCGGTCCAGCGCGGCACGATGTGCCAGTGCAAGTGCCCCGGCAGCCCGGCCCCAGCGACGCGGCCGAGGTTCAGGCCGATGTTGAAGCCGTCCGGTTTCATGGTCGCTTCGATGGCGGCTTGCATCCGGATCAGCGTCCGCTGCAGATCGAGCAATTCGTCGTCGTCGAGGTCGTCCAAACGGGCGATGTGCCGCAGCGGCGAGATTAGTAAATGCCCGTTGTTGTAGGGGAAGCGATTGAGCACCACGGCCGAGTGGGCCGTGCGGTGCACGATCAAGTTCTCGCGGTCGGTCGATTCCGCGAGGCCGCGGCAGAGGAAGCACTCGTCCCCGGCCGGTTTGGGGTTCTTCGCGTAGCTCAGCCGCCACGGCGCCCAGAGTTGCTCCATCACTTCAGCCCGTTCAAGAACTCGATCACGTCGCGCATTTCCCGCGGCGTCAGCACCTTCTCGACGCTCGGCATCGCCGACTCCGGTTTCGTGCGTTTGTCGATGTCTTCGCTCGGGATCATCTGCACCTTGCCGTCCGGCGGCAAGATCGTGACCGTCTTGCCGTCGTCCTTCTGCACGACCCCGGCGACGGTGCGGCCGTCCAACAGCGTCAGCGTCACGCTGGCGAAGCCTTCGGCGATTTTGGCGCTCGGTAGCACCAGCGATTCGAGCAGATATTCGCGCGTCTTCAGGGGGTTGCGCTCGACGACTTTCGTCAGCTCCGGTCCGGCGATACCGCCGACGCCTTCGACCTTGTGGCAGCGGACGCACTGGGCGCCGGTGTGGTTGTAAAAGATTTCGCGCCCCTTCACGGCATCGCCGCCGGTGAGGCTCGGACCGAACTTGCCGACGGGATCTTTCGGCAGGGCGTCTTCGAATTTCTTGCGGAGGGGGTCGCGCTTTGGCGACGGTGTCGCTTTGACGGCGTCCCAGACATCGACGAGGAGTTCCGGCCGAACCTTGTTATCGGCGAGATTCGCCGCGAGCGAATCGAGCAAGCCGGCTGCGATGGGATCCTTCAACCGGGTCAAACCCGCGATGCCGCGCTGCCGTTCGATCAGTGTGGCTTTTTCGTCGGCGACGACGGCGGCGAGCGATTTCGTCGCCTCGGCCGGGTTTGCGCCGATCAAGATGTCTCGCGCTTCGGCCCGCAACAGCGGCGACGCATCGACTTGGGCGAGCTTCAGCGACTGCGCGAAGTAATGCGATTTCTTCCCCGCCAAAAAGCGGAGCGCCGCGCCGCGCAAATTCACGTCTTTCTCTGGATCCGCGATCCAGACCGCGAAGAGTTTCTCGTCGGCGCTCACGCCGAGCGCCGTGATCAGCGAAACGGCGTCGATTTGAAGCTTGCCGGAAGTCTTGGACAAAAGGTCGGTCAAACCCGATCCGACCACACCGCGGGCGATCGTGTCCTCCCGATCTTTCAGCGGTCGCCAAAACCCCGTGACACGATCGCGCGATCCCGGCTTGGCCCAGTCTTTCAAGGCCCCGAGCGCCTCGGAGCGCACGGCCACGGGGACGTTCGGGTGAAGCGCGATGCCGAGGACGGCCTTGGCGTTCGCCTCGGCCCCGAGCCGGAAGTTGGCATCGACGATCCGCCGGAGGAGTGCATCCGATTCCAGCAGCGGGAGATCGTCGAACTTCATCCCGGCGAGTGCGGCGTATTCGGTTTCCAACGGCAGGTCGTGGATCGCCCGCGCCGCCTCGGTGCGGACGAGCAGTTCTTTATCTTTGAGGAACGCTGACACCCGCTTGTCACTCATTTTCCGAAGGGCGACGACGGCCCCCATCCGCACGGCGGCGCTGTCGTCGGTGGCCTTGGCCGCGAGGGCGTCGCCATCGCCGATGCGGGCGAGTGCGATGGCCCCGGCCGCGCGGAGGTACGGGTCGGTTTCACCCGCGGCTTGCACCATGGCGAAGATCGGCGCGGTCGCGAGTTTGTACTTCAACTGCCCGAGCGCTTGTGCCGCGAAGAACTTCACGCGCGGTTCTTTGTCGGCGAGGCGGGCCAACAGCTTGTCGGCGGCTTTCGCTTCGGTCCGATCGCCCAAGACTTTGGCCGATTGCGCCTGCACTTCGGAGTCCTTATCCGAGAGCAAATCCATCAGCGGTTCGAGCGCCGCGCGGTCTTTCGCGGCCACTTGCCCGAGGCCCCAGATCGCGTGCAAGCGGGCGAAATGGTCGTCGTTCGTTTTCGCGGCGGCGGTCAAAGTCGGTATCGCTTTTGACCCGGTCTTGGCGAGTGCGAACTGCGCCTTCTGGCGGATGCGCTGATCGGCATGCGCCAGCAACTTCGCGAGCTCATCCGGCTTGCGGTGGTCGAAGCCTTCTTCGAAGAGCTTCTTCGTTTCCACGACGACGGGCAGTTCCAACTTCTTGGGGTCGAAGACGGTGTAGATGCGGCCGCCGAGGCTACCGCCGTCCCACTTGAGGTTCACGAAGTCGGCGACGTACAACTTGCCGTCGGGGCCGAATTCGGCGTCGGTCGCCATGATCGGTTTGAAGAAATCGTGCGCGTCGGCAATCTCGAATCCGGCGCCCTTCGGCTTCACCTTGAACGATTCCAACCCGCCGTTGCCGCCGGTGTAGTTGCACATGAGGAACGAGTTCTTGTAGCGCTCGTCGAGGCTGGTGCCGCTGGTGAACAGGAAGCCGCTCGGCCCGGTGCCGATGCTGCCGACGCAGGGCACGATGTACGCCGCTTGGCCCGCGTGCGGCAGGTGCCAGAGGCGCTCGGCGTGCCACGGCCCCGTCAGGTACGGTTCGAGGATCGTCTGGTAGGCCATGTTCCAACCGCTTTCGCCGCCGTCGACGACGTACACGAGCCGCGCGTGGTCGCCTTTGTCGCAGTTGTTGTCGTCGGCGAAGAGGTTGCCGTGTTCGTCGAAGGCGAGTTCCTGCGGGTTGCGCAGACCTTTGTGGACGACCTCGAACTCGGTGCCGTCCGGGTTGCAGCGGAAGACGCCCCCTTGGCGCGGGCCGACGAATTTCTTGCCTTCTTTGCTGGTGACGTTGTAGCCGCGGTCGCCGACGCTGAAGTAGAGTTTACCGTCCGGCCCGAAGATGAGGCCGTGCAGATCGTGGCCGTAGAAGGCGATGTTGACGCCGAAGCCGGTGAGGAGTTCGTCTTTCACGTCGGCGACGCCGGTGCCTTTGGTGTCTTTGAACTTGTACAGGCTCGGGATGTTGGTGACGAAGACGTCGCCGTCGCGGGCCAGCACGCCGGCGCAGAGGCCGTCGAGCGGTTTGTTGAACCCGCCCGCGAAAACCGAGCTTTTGTCGGCCCGACCGCTGCCGGTGCTGTCTTCGAGCAAGCGCACTTGATCCGGTTGCGAGGTGAAGTAGCTGGCGCCGCCGGGGACTTTCCCCTTCCATTTGTCGTAGGC
>JBBRUN010000241.1:0-8349 GCA_038247765.1 Gemmatales bacterium
CCCATCCGGGGCCAATGGCAAATGCCACAATCCGTTGCTCACAAACCCGTCCGGATTGGCCTAGCGACCCCTCCGGCTCCGCGGTATTTCCCATCCGGTCGTGCGAACTGATTCGAACACGCTATCCCGGATCTTCCATGCGCATCCTGATTCTCGCCGGTCTCGCTGGATTTCTCGCATCCGCGGCTTCCGCGAGCGGTTTGCCACCCGCTTACGACGACGCGCCGCTGCACGCCGTCCATTTCGTGGATGCCAAAGAAGGCTGGGCGGTGGGCGATCAAGGCGTCGTCT
This sequence comes from Gemmatales bacterium, assembly GCA_038247765.1. Lineage (GTDB taxonomy): Bacteria > Planctomycetota > Planctomycetia > Gemmatales > Gemmataceae > JALHQU01. The sequence continues at coordinate 292 of JBBRUN010000241.1, forward strand.
GGCACACGCCCGACGGCGGTAAAAACTGGGAACGGCAAATCACGGGGACGCAGGCCTCGCTGCGGTCGGTGCATTTCCTCACACCGTATTGCGGCTGGATCGCCGGGCGGACGATGCTGCCGAACGACGCGGGGAGTTCGGGGATCGTGCTGTTCACCGAAGATTGCGGCGCGACTTGGAAAGAACTCAGCAGCGGCGATCTGCCGGGGCTCAACTTCATCAAATTCTTCAGCGAGACCTCCGGCATCGCCTGTGGCGACGGCTCGGATCTGGTCTCCAGCGGCGCCTTCGTCACCCATGACGGCGGCAAATCGTGGACGGCGCTGCGCGGGCCGCGAGCGACTTCGTGGACGGGCGCCGACTTCACGGCGCTGAACTACGGCGTCCTCGGCGGCGTCTGGTCGAAGGTCAGCACGCTCCGGGACGGAAAAATCGCCGCGTCCGAACTCGACAGTTTGAACGGCCGGGCCATCAACGGAATCAGTTTGAAAGGGACGAGCGCCGTGGCCGCGTGCTCCGGCGGCGTCGTGCTGCTCAGCGACAACGGCGGTACCAAATGGAGCGTCGCCAATTTGGGACTGCCCGCCGAAGTGCTCGAATGCCTCGATTTCCGCACCGTCGCCCGCAGCGGCGCCAGCATCTGGATCGCCGGGCGGCCCGGTTCGGTCGTGCTGCGTTCGCAAGACGCCGGGAAGACGTGGGCGCTGTGTAAAACCGGCTGGGCACTGCCGATCCGCAGCCTTTGCGCCGCGAGTGAAACCGAACTCTTCGCCGTCGGCGACCTCGGCATGATTCTGAAAAGCTCCGACGCCGGCACGACGTGGAAGCCGCAAAAGTGCGGTGCCCACCACGCCGCGATCCTGTTCGCCCAAGCCGACGGCCGCACGGTACCGATGGACGCCATCGCGCGCCTCAGCGCGTGCAACGGCTACGTCGCCACGGCACTCAGTTTGACCACCGCCGACTCCGCGAGTGCCCCGGTGACACGCTGCCTCGATCCGTTTCGCCTGTCGATGGCGACGCGATCCGCCGGCGGTGCCGCGGCCGACAGCGGCTGGGCGTTCCCGGTGGCCAACCATTTGAACGAAGGTTCGCCGAAGGATCTGCTGGCAGCGTGGAACAAACTCGGCGCGAATGCCGAGGAGCGCCTCGTGAAGCAACTGGTGCTGGCGTACCGCATCTGGAAGCCGGAAGTGATTGTGTCGGATGCGATCCTCAGCACGGCGACCCCGGCCGAGCAACTCGTGTTGATCGCGGCGCGCAAGGCCTTCAAACTCTGCGATGATCCGAAGGCCTACCCGGAACAGCTGGACGCGCTCGGGTTGCAGGTACACGCCCCGAAGAAGCTCTACGCCATCGGCGATGAGGCCGGTGCGGGCTGCGCGGTGAAGTACGACCAAACCGCCTTCGAGAAACGCCTGCTCGATGCCCCGCAGCAATTCGCCGAGGCGAGCTTCGCCCTCGCTGGCAGCGGCTGGATGTCGCCGAAGCAGCGCTGCTTCCGCCTGATTTCGCACCGGTTGCCGGGTTCCGAAACGCACGCCGACTTGATGCAAGGCATCCACCTCGGCGAAGGGGGCACGGCCCGCCGGAAACTGCCGATCTTCGGCGATGGCTTGGAGCCGATCCTCGCCGAGCGCGAGAAGGCCGTGAAGTCGCGCCAACGCCTCGAAGGGATCGCCCTCGGTGCGACGACCGCGATCGCCGCCGAGAAGACACTGGTGCAGATCGCCGTATCGCTGAAGACCATGCCGGACGACATCGCCTGCCGGACGGGTGTCTCGCTCGGTCGGCAACTCGCCGCGAGCGGGAAATGGGTTGCCGCGCGGGAGATGTTCCTGCTGGTCGTCAACCGCTATTCCGCCTTCCCCGAAGCCGTCGATGCGGTGCGCTGGTTGTCGAAATACTACGCCAGCACCGAGGCCCGCCATTGGGCTGAGAGCGAGAACAACGTGACCTACACGACGGGTTCGGTCACGCCGAACACCGGCGGCTTGAAACCGGCGACGCACGTCGATGTGAATATCGACAAGCAGACCTTCCGCATGACCGACACCGAAACGGCCAAGTCCCATTGGAAAGCGTGCCTCGAACTCGAAACCAAACTCGCGGGCTTCGGGCCGGTCTACAACCGCGATCCCGCGATCCTGTTGGCGACGCTCGCCGCCCGCCGGCAACTCGGCCTCACCGGCGACGCCGCGAAACAGATGGCGGCGTACTTCCAGAACGTCCCCGGTGCCAGCGAATTGCCGCCGGGCGTCGATCTGTGGCGCGATTGCTTGGCTTCGGAAGTTTGGCTCTTCAACAAAGCCGCGATCACGGTGCAGCCGAAGCCGTTGGCGATCTGCCCGACGGCCCCGAAGAAGCCCTACCTCGATGGCAAACTCGACGACGAATGCTGGGGGGCGTTCAAGCCGCTCGACATGAAGAACGCCACGAGCGCCGCCGACCTGAAGGGTTATTCGACGAAGACGTACTTCGCACACGACGAGCAATTCGTGTACGTCGCGGTGGAATGCAAACACCCCGAAGGCAAGCACGTGCCGAAGGCGGAGAAGCGCCTGCGCGACGACAACCTCGCCGGGCACGACCGCGTCGACATCTTGTTCGACCTCGACCGGGACTACCAAACGTACTTCCGCTTCCAAGTCGATCAGCGCGGCTGCGTCGCCGAAGATTGTTGGGGCGAGAAGGGTTGGAACCCGAAGTGGCACGTCGCCCTCGACAGCACGCCGACGGGCTGGACGGCCGAGATCGCCATCCCGCGCGGGGAACTCAGCGCCGGGCCGATCGCCCACGGCGCGACGTGGGGCATGAACGTCAGCCGGGTGGTGCCGGGCGTCGGGGTGCAATCGTGGAGCGGCCCCGCCGACGCGAATCCCCGCCCCGAAGGAATGGGTCTGATGAAGTTCCAAGTCGACGCGGTGAAGTAGACGCGAACGGGGAATAGCCCTGTTGGGGTCCAAGTAATACACCTCCCGAATTCCAGGGGTTCCGCTTCGCTCCACCCCTGGCTACCCTCGGTCGTCCCGTTGGGACTCAATTTCGACGACACAAATCAGCCGCAATCACCCCACCAGTTTCCGGTACAGCGCTTCGTAATCGGCGGCGCTGCGCTCCCAACTCCAGTCTTGGCGCATGGCGGTCAGCACCACCTGCCGGAAGTCTTTCGGGCGATCCCGGTAGAGCATGAGCGCCCACTTCACGGTTTCGTACAGGGCCTTCGGCGTGTAGTCGTCGAAGCTGAAACCGGTGCCGGTGCCGTTGGCCAAGTTCTCTTCGTTCGCATTCACGATGGTGTCGGCCAAGCCGCCGGTCGCCCGCACCACCGGCGGCGTGCCGTACTTCAAACTGTAGAGTTGATTCAACCCGCTCGGTTCGTAGCGGCTCGGCATCAAGAACAAATCCGAGCCCGCTTCGACCAAGTGGGCGAGCTGTTCTTGGAAGCCGAGGTAGATGCCGACTTGCTGCGAATGCCTCGCGTGGAAGCTCTGCAGTTGATCGTGGAATTCGCGGTCGCCGTCGCCGAGGAAGATGAGCTGGCAGCCGAGGTCGAGGAAGCCGGGGGCGGAGCTGAGAATCAGGTCGATCCCCTTCTGGCTGACCAACCGCGCCACCAACCCCAACACCGGCTTGGTCGGATCGACGGGCAACCCGAAGCGCTTCTGCAGTTCCGCCTTGCTAGCGGGTTTGCGCTCGAAGACGTTGGTTGCGTCGTAGGGCTCCGGCAGCAGCGGGTCGATCGCCGGATTCCACACGTCGTAATCGACGCCGTTGACGATGCCGCTGAGTTTCTCTTTGTTTTCGATCAACAAGCCTTCCATCCCGCAGCCGTACTCGGCGGTTTGGATTTCCCGCGCATACGTCGGGCTGACGGTGTTCACCGCGTCCGCGAAGACGACCCCCGACTTCAAGAAGTTCAAGTGCCCGTGGAATTCGAGCTGCTTCGGGTTGAACATCCAGCCCGGCAGTCCGGTCATGCGCATCACGTCCGCCCCGAACATCCCCTGATAGGCGATGTTGTGGATCGTGAAGACGCTGCGGATGTTGGCGTACTTGGGGTTCGTCCGGAAGACTTCGCTGAGGTACGCCGGCACGAGACCCGTCTGCCAGTCGTTGGCGTGGACGATGTCCGGCTGGAAGCGGATCGTCGGGATTATTTCGAGCGCCGCCCGGCTGAAAAACGCGAACCGCTCGGCATTGTCCGGGTAGTCCGATTTGTATCCGCCCGGCATCGTGGCTTGGTAGAGCCCCCTGCCCTGGTAGCCGTCGTCGCGGTCGAAGTATTCGGGGGCATCGATGAAGTAGATCGGTACCGCCGAGCCGGAGAGTTTGGATTCATACACCCGGCAAGCCAGCGTCCGCGAGCCGATGGGAACCTGCAGTACATGGCTCGTGGCCTGCGGCGGATTCTTGCCGAAGCGCACGGCCCGGTAGTACGGCATGACCACCGCGACTTCGTGTCCGCGTTTCGCCAAGGCTCGCGGCAACGACCCGGCCACATCGGCCAACCCGCCGGTCTTGGCGAAACCGACCACTTCCGAAGCGACGACGAGAATACGCAAAGGTGCCACCGAGACGACTCCTAATTCTGGAAGAGAACGGCCATCTTACCGGTACGGGTCGGCAAGGCAGGGCGCGGCGGCGGTTCCGACGGAAAATGATTCCGGCGGCTGAAACGACTTCTTGCCACGTTTCACATCCTTTTCGCGCGGATCGAAACCGTCACGGGCACTTCGTCCTTCGTTTTTCTGGCCGCTTCGGTCATGCCGAATTCGGTCTGCGAAATGGTCATCGTCGCATCGAACGACACCGTGTCGGGTGCGATGGCGATTCGGGCCGGGAACGCGACCGGGCGCTGGACGCCGTGCAGCGTGAGTTGGCCCGACACCTGAAACTGCCCGGCGGCCCCGGTCGGTTTGACGCTGTCCAGTACGAATGCGGCCGTCGGAAAGTGCGCCACGTCGAAGAAGTCTTCGCCCTTCAGGTGCTTGGTCAGAAGTCCGATTTTCGTCGTCGTCGATTGCATGTCGATCGTGACGCGGATCTTCAAGTCCTTCGGATCTTGGGTCGGAGCCTCCAAGGCACCTTCGAATCGTTCGAAACGACCGCTCTGCGAGGCCAGTGCCGTCGAGCCCGTGAAAGCGATGTTCGTGTTGGCCGGAGAAATGGGGATCCCGCCCGTGCGGGGCATGCCATCGGCGGAATCCGGAAGGGATCCGGCGTGGGTCACCGGCGCGCCGGCCGGCTTATCCCCTTTGGACGAAAAGAGATGACAGCCGACCGCGAGAGCGAGCGGGATCAACAAATAGAACGGTTTCATCGGAATTCCTTCGGGGCTTCGTTTCTGGGAATCATCGCTTCGGGAGATACTTGTCGGTGGCTTTTTTCACGTCGGACGGGGCCGCGTCCGTCCAAGCCTGCTTCACGATGTAGTCTTGATAAAGCAGGATGGTGTTGGATACGGCGGCGTCGATCTTGTAAGCCTTGAGTTGCTTTTCTTTCCGCTCCGGATCGGGCCGACAGAGCATGACACTCTTCAACGAAGCCTCTTTCGCCAGTTTGCGGAGCTCGTCTTCCGTACCATCGACGACCAGCACCACTTTGAGTTTGCCCGGGGCGTGGGCGATGGCGATCGCTTCCAACGACTTGGCCAGTTTCTCCGCGGCGGCCACATCTTTGGCAAACGCCAAGAGAACGGGGGCATCGAGGTAGGTGCAAACGGGGCAGGTTTTCGTGCCGGCGTGGGGTCCCGCCACATGGATCGGCTCCCAAGCCGAGACTTCGTCACCCGGGCGCAATCCGGAAGTCGGTTCGGCGGCCATCGCAACCGATACGAATAATGAACAGCAGAGTATCAATATGGCCCGCATGGCAATCCCTCCCGTGTGCAATCGGAGGGGGAATAACCGATGGGGCCATGCCGTACAACTCCGAGTCGGAATGGTGTAGCAACGATTTTGAAGCCTCCACCCGCCCTACGAAACATCCCGCTATCGTTGCGAGGCCCATCACCATTATTCGCCTTGCCTAATTCGATTGTTTAGCCTATAGTAATAGTGCCGTCTTCACTTAGGTTCACGCTCATGTTCCCCCGTAGTTGCCTCGGGTTACTCGCCCTGCTTTCTTTCCTCGCCAGCGGTTGTTCCAATGCGCCGCCCCGGCCGACCATCGTCACCACCACCAGCATGATCGCCGATGCCACTCAGCGGATCGCGGGGCCGCATTGGAAGGTCGAATGCCTGATGGGGCCGGGGGTCGATCCGCACAAGTATCAGCCTTCGCCGAGCGACTTGGGCAAACTCACCGGCGCCAAGCTGGTGCTGTTCAACGGGCTGCATCTCGAAGGGAAGATGGTCGATGTGCTGGAGAAGCCGGCGAAGGGCCGCAAAGCGGTGGCGGTGACGCGCGACTTGAAAGAAAGCGATCTGCGCGCCGCCGAGCCGGGGTTGGAAACGGTTCACGATCCGCACATCTGGTTCGATGTCCGGCTCTGGAAAAAGTGCGTGGATGTCATCCTCGCCGAACTGTGCGAACTCGACCCGGCCCACGCCGACGACTTCCGAGCCAACGCCGCGGCGTACCAGAAGGAACTCGACGAACTCCACAACGAAGTGCTGGCGAAGGCCGCGAAGATCCCGGCGGACAAACGCATCCTCGTGACGAGCCACGACGCCTTCGGCTACTTCGCCGCCGCGTATGGATTGGAAGTCCACGGTTTGCAGGGCGTCAGCACCGCGGCCGAATCGGGCACGCAAGACGTCGAAAAATTGGCGACGCTCATCGGCGAGAAGAAGGTGCCCGCGGTGTTCACCGAAACCTCGGTGCCGAGCAAGGGCCTCGAAAAAGTGCTGAGCACCGTGAAGGAACGCTACAAGTTCGATGTCCGTTTGGTCGCCGGGAACGACGCGCTCTATTCGGACGCCCTCGGCGAGAGTGCATCGACCGGCGCGACCTACATCGGTATGGTCCGCCACAATATCGACGTCATCGTGAAGGCGCTCTCGCAGTGACCGCACCCATTCTCAATGCCATCGAAGTCCACGACCTCACGGTGGCCTACCGCGACAAACCCGCGCTCTGGGACATCGACCTAAGGGTGCCGCCGGGGGTGCTCGTGGGCGTCGTCGGCCCCAACGGCGCGGGCAAGACCACCCTGCTGAAATCGATGCTCGGATTGATCCGCCCCGTCTCCGGGCGCGTGCTCATCCACGGCCAACCCTACGACGCCAACAAGCAGGCCGTGGCATACGTCCCCCAGCGCGGCAGCGTCGATTGGGACTTCCCGACGACGGTGTTCGACGTGGTGCTCATGGGCACCTACGGCCAACTCGGTTGGTTCCGTCGACCGGGGGTGTTGCAAAAGGAAGCGACCGCCGAAGCCCTGCAAAAAGTGGGCATGGCCGATTTCGCCGACCGGCAGATTCGCCAACTCTCCGGCGGCCAGCAGCAGCGCGTCTTCTTGGCGCGGGCGCTCGTCCAAGAGGCCCCGGTCTACTTCATGGATGAACCGTTCCAAGGCGTGGACGCCGTGACGGAAGTAGCCGTCGTCGATTTGCTCCGCGAGTTGCGCAGCCAAGGCCGGACGGTGCTGGTGGTCCACCACGACCTGACGACGGTGCCCGACTACTTCGACGAGGTGGTGCTGTTGAACGTGAGGAAGATCGCCAGCGGCCCGATGGCGACGACGTTCACGCCGGAGAATTTGCGCGCGACCTACGGCGACCGGGTGCGCGGTGGGATGGGGAAGTGAGGTTCATCGCCGCGATCGCCACCGTGACAAATCACGGTGGGTGTGAGTGACGGCCAGAACGCGGAGCCGATCCGACAACACCCGATAGTAGATCGCGTATGGGAATCGGTTCAGCAATCCTTCGCGCACACTCCGTTCCGCAAATCCAAACCTGGCGGGGTTGGCGACAATCTCCCCGAGAACGGATTCCACTTAGTTCAAGAATTCACCGCCCAATCCGGGGCGTTGCAGCTCGTACCAGTCGTACGCGCCGATGACCTCGTCATCGACTTCGGGATTGACGCTGAGTGGCAAGCTCACCGATC
>JBBRUN010000242.1:0-8322 GCA_038247765.1 Gemmatales bacterium
GCGCCGTGCGATCCACGCGTTCAAGACCGCCAGCAGATACACCACCCACAGAAATCCGTGGGCGCTGCCGACGGCCGTGACCACCGGCTTGCCAGTCGCTTCGTCGATGAGATACTTCCACGGCATCGCCACGCAGAAGAGTAGCACCGCGGACGTACCTTCGATCAAGCCGATGATGCGGAGCCGACCCAGTGCCGTGCTGAAATTCAAGGTGCTGCCTCCCGGAGAGCGTCCGCGATCGCCGTGAACAAATCGTGTAGCTGGCGGTCGAAGATGGTGCGCAGATCGAGGAAAACTTGTCCGGCGTGAACTCGAGCGACCACCGCCGGAGTGCCGGAACGCAACCGCGCGGCGAACGCTTCTTCCGAATGACACGCCGCTGTCAGTGCGATCACGACCGTCGGCAGCGTCACATCGGGCAGCGAGCCACCGCCGACGTAGGCCGCGTCGTCCCTCACTTCCAATGACCGAATTCCGGTTAGTGCCCGTAACCGTTCGGCGAATTTTTCGGCCCGTTCCCGCAACTTCGCCAAAGGTATCGTCAGCATCGCGATCGTCGGGATCGTCTCGCGGATGCGATCCGGATTGCGGTGCAATTGCAGCGTCGCTTCCAACGCGGCGAGCGTCATCTTGTCGCAGCGGAAGGCGCGCATCAGCGGGTCGCGTTCGATCTTCGCGATCAACTCCGCCTTCCCCGCGATGATCCCCGCTTGGGGGCCACCGAGCAGTTTGTCCCCGCTGAACAGCACCAAGTCGGCACCCGCGGCGATCCCCTGCGACACCCGCGGCTCGTCGGGCCAGTCGAGCACCGCCCCGCTCCCGGCATCGTCGATCACGGGGATGCCGCGCTGCTTCCCGAGTGCCGCGAGCGATTCGATGCCGACCGATTCGGTGAAGCCGCGGACGCGGAAGTTGCTCGTGTGCACCAGCATCAGCAGGCCGGTGTTCTGCCCGATGGCCCGTTCGTAGTCGCTCAATCGGGTGATGTTGGTGGTGCCGACTTCGCGCAGGATCGCCCCGCTCACAGCCATAATGTCGGGAATGCGGAAGCTGCCACCGATTTCGATGAGTTGCCCGCGCGAGACGATCACTTCCTTCCCCGCCGCGAGAGCCCGCAGCACGATCACCGTCGCGGCGGCGCAGTTGTTGACGACCGTCGCGGCTTCGGCGCCGGTGATCGCCTTCACGCCCTCACGGATCGGATCCTGCCGGCTGGAGCGCTTTCCCGTGTTGAGGTCGAGTTCGAGATTCAGATAACCCCGCGCCGCTTCGAATGCCGCGATCGCTGCGACTTCCGCCATCGGCGACCGGCCGAGATTGGTGTGCAGGACGATTCCCGTGGCGTTGATGACCGCGCGGAGCATCGGCGACTCGGATGCGTGAAGATTGCGGACGACCGTGCAAGCGATGGCGTCGAGATCGATGGCGACTTCGCCGGCTTTCAGTCGATCGCGTACGCGCTCCAGTTCGATCCGCACGGCCGCCGTGATGGCGTCGGCGGAATAGCGATCGCGCACCGCGGAGAGTGCTGGATGATCGAGCACTTTGCCGACGGCGGGGAGTTGGCGGAAGTCGGGCATGGGGACAGTTTACGTTTTCGTCAGTGGAACGAACCTCCGCAGGAACTCCACAGAGGCTTTGACATCACCCAGCCGGTTCTCCCCAGCCGTGCGTTCGACGCACAGAAATCCGCGATACTCCAGCGATTCCAGGGTCGCCACAATGCTCAGCCAATCGAGGTCGCCGGCGCCGACGGGCACTTCCACCGGCCCGGCGCTCGCGCTCGTCCGCTGGGCATCGCGGCCGTGAAAGTGTTTCACATACCCGGCGAGCGCCCCGAGGGACGCCATCGGATCGTAGCCGTTGACGAGGTAGTTCGCGGGGTCGTAGTTCGCTCCGAGCGTCCCGCTGTTGAAGGTATCGAGGTAGGTTTTTAGCGATGTTCCGGAATCGAGTCCGCCGTCGAGGCCGAGCCACGTTCCCATACGATCGCCACGGTGGCCCAGTTCCGTCAGGGTTTCGCGGAGGGTTGCGCTCTTCGGCGGCGGACCGCTGAAAAACAAGTGCGGCTTGGGGCCGTCCTCGGCTTCTTCGGTCGGAGCAACTTCCACCGGGATCTTCGGCATCGGCAAGATCAGCTTCTTGGCGCCGAGATCGTAAGCGAGTTGCATCGCCTTGGTCACGTGGTCGAGCCGCTGCTCTTGGAACTCGAACGAATCCAAACCCTTGCGGAGCGGGCAATGCAACGCCGTGAGCTCGAGGTTGTGCGAACGGAGTTGCGTGCGGAAGTCGCGTCGCGCGGTGTCGCCCAAGTTCTCCGGGGCGAGCAGCCCGATCGCGTCGAGCTGCACCCCTTGTACGCTTATCCGCGCCGCTTCGAGAAGTGCCGACCGTAGCGGCAAGCCGAGCGATTCGAGCACGAGGCCGACTTTGAGATGGAGATCGTTCATGCGGTAGTTCTATGCAGTCGGCTCCAGCAAGAACTCCGAGAACGGCTGCACGAGCGTTCGGAAGGCCTGAACCGGGAGGTGGACCGTGTTCCACTTCGTACTCCGGACGCGCATCTGCGTCCGATACTCGGCGACACCTACGGCGCGCATCAAGTAGTTCTTTTTCTGGAATACGAAGAGGTCGGGCGTGCCGGGGGTGAGTTCGTAGGGCGGTTGAATCTGGTAGACGAACGCCAGCACCGCGCGGAAGGGCGGGCCGAACTCGGTGGCCCAACGCGCGAGGCCATCGATGTCTTGGATCTCGGCCCAGTTCTGCCAACTCTTGCCGCCCTTGGAACCGCTGGGGAATTTCCGACCTTTCACATCGACGACGAGCTTGGCCGTGTCTGGGCCGACGATGATGAAGTCGGCGCTCTTGATGTTCTGCTTCCCGAGGATGCTCCGCTTGGCTTCGTCGATGGCGATGAACCCGACCCGCTTTTCGCGCAGATAGGCCTCGAAGGCCGCTTCGTAGTGGTTGGAGCGGATCATGGCTCGCCTCATTCCAAGATTCCCCGTACCTTTGCCATTACCTCGGCTTCGCTCACTATCACCTCTTCGCGCTTCACCAAGTCCTTGATCTTCCAGACGCCGTTGGCGAACTCCTCGGAGCCGGCAATCAGCGCCACCTTGAAGCCGCGTTTGTCCGCGTATTCGAACTGCGCCTTCAACCGTTTCACATCCGGGTAGACCTCGGCGCCGATGCCGGCGGCGCGCAGGCTCCGGGCGACGCGCTGGTAATGGCCCAACCACGTGTTCTCGAATTGCAGTACGAGCACCGGGGCCGGGGTGCTCTGACCGGTCATCCACGGGTGCTGGATTTCCTCCATCGCCGCGAGCAGGCGATCGACGCCGAGGGACGCCCCAACGCCGGGGAGGACCTGCTTCGTGTAGAGGCTGGCGAGGTTGTCGTACCGGCCGCCGCTGCAGACGCTACCGATCCCGGGGAGGTCGCCGAGGAAGGTTTCGTAAATGGTGCCGGTGTAGTAATCGAGTCCCCGAGCGATGCTGAGGTCGATGCGGATGCGGCCGGCCGGGACACCGGCGCTATCTGCGATGCTCAGCAATTCTCGCAGGCGCAGCAGACCTTCGCGGGCCTTCTCGTTGGGCTTGCCGTCAAACCATTTTTCCACTCGTTGCAGAACGCCTTCATTGCTTTCTCCATCATTCAGTGGCACCAGATGCAGGAGGTGCTGAACTTGAATAGAGGTGACACCGCATTCGCGAATCATCTCCTCTTCAACTTTCGGCAGACCGATCTTCTCTAGCTTGTCGAGTGATCTTAGCAGAGGCACGGCTTTGTCCATCACGCCGATCTTTTCGAGAAGTCCATTGAGCAGCAATCGGTTGTTCACGCGGATCTGGAAGTTCTCGAAGGCGAGTGCGGTGAAGAGATCGTTGATGACGAGCGCCACTTCCGCGTCGGCGGCGTTGCTGATGGTGCCGATGGTGTCGAAATCGCACTGCCAGAACTCGCGGTAGCGACCTTGCCCCGGCCGCTCGCCGCGCCAGACGGGGCCCATGGCGTAGCGTTTGAAAGGGGTGCCTAGCTGCGGGACGTGGATCGCGGCGAAGCGGGCGAAGGGAACCGTGAGGTCGAAGCGCATCGCGACATCGCGGTCGCCGTGATCTTTGAAGCGGTAGACGATGCGGTCGTTCTCGCCACCGCCTTTGCCGAGGAGCACGTCGGCGTACTCGAGCGTCGGCGTGTCGATGGGGGCATAGCCGTAGGAGCGGTAGATGGTGCGGGCCGTTTGCAGGACCCGCTCGCGCGGGATCATCAGCGCCGGCGGGTAATCGCGGAACCCCTGCAAGGTGCGGGGTTCGATGAGAGACGCCATAAGAATATTCACCACAGAGTCACACAGAGCACGTAGGAAGCAAACAGGCGATCATCGGAGAACCATTTTATGCCTTCTCTGTGTTCTCTGTGACTCTGTGGTGAAAACTGCTACTTATTCCGATAACGCGCGCTGACTCGCTCCATGAAGCGGCGGTCGTCGTCGGTCAGGCTCTGCTTGCCGGTGCGGGCGATCTTTTCCAGCAGTTGATCCATACGCTCGTCGTCTTGCTGGCGCTGGGCGGCTTCTTGCCGCAGGCGCTTGGCGGTGCGGGCTTGCATCCAGCGTTTGAGGAATCCTTGCTTCTTCGGCCTCGGCTTCGGATTCTCGTCCTCCTCGTCTTTATCGAGGCTCGTGTAGCCGGCACTGAAGTCGTATCCGAAGGGGCCTTCCTCTGCTTCTAGGCTCTTCAGTTTCAGCGCGCAACTGAAGAGCATGAACAGGCCGAGACCCAATAGCATCGTCTCGTTCGATGCGATCGAGGCGATCAGCATGAACACCGAGCAGACGTAGCCTGTGTACGCGGCGACGGTCACGCCGGTGCGGAAGTCGCGTCGTCCCCAGATAATTCCTTGGAGGAGTTGGCCGCCGTCGAGCGGATAGGCCGGGATCAGGTTCAACAGCAAGAGAATCCACGACAGCCAAAAGGTTCGGTTCAGCCAGACGATCCAGCCGGGGGCCAAGGCGCGGTCGTAGCCGCTCTTCACGGCGTAGTCCATCAAATCGGCCGGCTTGCCCACGAAGGTGCGATCCAAGTCCGGAGCGACTTCGGCGACGCCGTCGGTTCGGGGGACGTACAACCGCATCCCGTACTGGCTCGTATAAATTTTGTCGTCTTTGAAGTTCCGCATCTCCGAGACGTACGGGTCGGCCACCGGGCTCAGCATCGGGAAGTATCCGGCTCCGGCGAGAATCGACCCGGCGAGCACGCACAGGACGACGTTAACGAACGGCCCGGCCGCGACGGTGTAGCTGTGGGCTTTCCAGTTGTGCGGCACGCTGACGAATGCCAAGCCGCCGAGGGGCCAGATGAGAATCTCTTCGGCTTCTCCGCCGACGGCCCGGCCGCCGAAGCAGTGGCCGAATTCGTGGAGCAGGATAATGCCGAAGAGCAGGAACACCGTGAACATCAACACGTCCCCCCACCATACGACGTTGCCGGGGATGGAGATTTGCCGGAGGAACAGGCCCAGCGTGATGATGAAGAACAAGAGGTGGACGCGGACTTGGATGCCGAAGGCTCGGAAGATCGGCAGCGCCCAGTTCATCGGATCGCGCATCGGTGGAGCCTGTCGGGGTTCGGCGGTTCAACAATTCTTATGTTAGCAGTGCGGGCACCGAGTCGAAAGGGAGGCGCATCATGTCGCGCGAGATCGTCCACGTCGGCCGGCGGATCCGGGTCGCTGTCGATACCCTCACCACGGCGGACGGGGCCGTGATCCGGCGCGACCTGATCCTGCATCCGGGCGCGGTCGTGATCCTGCCGGTGTTGGATGCCGAGCACGTCGTACTGATCCGCAATTTTCGGTTCAGCGTCGGCGCGACTCTATGGGAGGTTCCCGCCGGGACGGTCGAACCGGGCGAAGATTTGGAAGTCTGCGCACGGCGCGAACTCGCCGAGGAGACCGGCTACACCGCCTCGAAGTGGACACCCCGCGGCTTCCTCTATGCCTCGCCCGGCGTTCTCGACGAGAAACTGTACTTGTTCATTGCGGAAGGCCTCAGCCCCGGGGCGATGCGGCCCGAAGCCGACGAGACAATCGAACCGGTGACGCTGAAACTGACGGACGCCATTCGCATGTGCCTCGAAGGGGAAATCTGCGACGCGAAGACAATCACCGCGCTACTGTTGTGGGAACGGGGGCTGAAGCGATGAGCCGCATTCAAAGATTCTTCCGGGCGATCTTCCCGGCAACTGGTCGGAGGCGATGGAAGAGGAATCCCGCCGGGAAGACTTGAACCCGGGGGAAGTGCGGGGCGTGCGGCCAGAAGTTCTGGGGGAGCCTGAAGAAGCTCCCAGCCCCGGAATGATGGGGTATAGCAACGATTCTTGGGGGTTTTCGTAGGGCCTCCGGCCCATTTTGTCACAACTCCAAGAATCGTTACCATTGGTTCGAGTTTCGGCATGCCCTTTGAGCCAACTTTAGCTTTCAGGTTTCGGTCATTCTGCACACCCCCCCCGCCGAAAGCAGCGAAAGCTAAAAAAGCTAAAAAAGCTAAACTGCATTGTTGATCGTAGTGCTGGCTCACCAAGGGTTTAGGAACGATTCTTGGAGTTTCTTCGCGAAGGGCCATTTGTATAGGTCACGCTGTGCGTGACGCCGGTGACAATCCGGTGCGGGAATGGCGTCACGCCGAGCGTGACCGACAAAGCCCCCAAGAATCGTTGCCACGCACGAAATGATGCCGAGTTGTTGGAGTCGGTGTCCCGGTCGTGGTAGACTCTCCTTCGCTTCCATTCCCCTTTCGCCGAGGTTCGATCATGTTGGAACGCGGAAATCTCTCCCGCCGCGGGTTTATGGGCCAGTCGCTGGCCGGGCTCACGGCCATGGGCTTGCCCCTGTGGTACGCGCGCGAAGTCCACGGCGGCCAAGTCGCCACGCAACTGCAGCGCGCCAAGAAAGATGGCGACAAGCTCAACATGGGCTTCATCGGCATCGGCAGCCCGTCGAGTCGGAACCGGGCTTTGTACGGCGCCGCCAAGAAGTTCAAGTCGGTCAACTGCATGGCGGTCTGCGATGTCGATACCCGCCACGTCGCCAGCGCATCCGCGATGCTGAAGAAAGACAAGTACGAACCGAAGGAGTACAAGGACTTCCGCGAGATCCTCGGCAACAAAGACATCGACGCAGTCTGCATCGCCACGCCCGATCACTGGCACACACTCGTCGCCCTCGAAGCGCTGAAGCAAGGCAAGGACGTTTACTGCGAAAAGCCACTGACGCTGACCATCCACGAAGCCCTCGTGCTGATGAAAGCGGTGAAGGATTCGAAGCGCGTCCTCCAAACCGGCAGCCAACAGCGCAGCGAAATGGGCGGCATGTTCCGCTTCGCCGCGGAGATCGCCCGCAGCGGCCGCCTCGGCAAGATCAAGAGCATCGAGTGCCGCATCGGGGGTAGCCCGCAGTCCGGCCCGATCCCCGAAGTCGAACCGCCGAAGGAACTCGACTGGGACATGTGGCAAGGCCCGGTGCCGAAGGCGGCTTACCGGCAGAAGGGCAACCTCACCAACTGCCATTACGAGTTCCGCTGGTGGTACGAATACAGCGGCGGCAAGATGACCGACTGGGGCGCCCACCACATCGACATCGCCCAATGGGCCCTCGGCATGGACGGCAGCGGGCCGACCGCCGTCGAAGCCCTCGACGTGAAGGCACCGTACGCCAAGGGTGACGGCTACAACTGCCACGAGCAATTCAAGGTGAAGTACACCTACGCCAATGGCGCGGAAGTGATCGCGATGGACGGCCGCGGCACCGAAGTGAAGGGCCTGCGGAAGAAAGACGGCGACGCGATGGAAACGATCTCGGGCAGCGAGAACGGGGCGATGATCTTCGGGGAGAACGGCACCGTGTTCGTGAGCCGCGGCAAGATTTTGGCGAGCGATCAGAAGATCTTGTCGGAGCCGCTGAAGGACATGCCGCAGCTGTACCCGTCGCGGCCGACGGATCACATGGGTAACTTTCTCGACTGCGTGAAGTCGCGGGAAACCCCGATCTGCGGCGTCGAAGTCGGCGGCGGGTCGGTCATCGTCTGCCACCTCGGGGCCATCGCCCTGCGGATGGGCCAAGGCACCAAGCTGACGTGGGATCCGAAGACCCACAAGTTCACCGACAACGACAAAGCCAACGCGATGCTCAGCCGCGAGTACCGCGCCCCGTGGAAGTTGGAAGCGTGATTTCGCACTGTCTTCTGTCATCTGATGTCTGGTATCTGTTTGGGTCGAACAGATTTCAGAGTTCAGATGACAGATATCAGACGGGCCGCTTCCA
>JBBRUN010000243.1:0-8264 GCA_038247765.1 Gemmatales bacterium
CGGGGTCGAAGCCGGTGGAGATTTCGCCGCTGTTCGCACTCGATGCTGAGGAAGCGAAGGCGAAAATGCCCAAGGGCTTCAAGCCGAAGGAACCGACGTCTTTGAGTGCGGAATGATTTCGCCCGAACCCACCCCACCCCCGCGGAATCATTACCCATTTCGGGTAGAACCAATGTGCTGCAAGGACTTACGACCGATTTCCGGCGGACGGGCTTGCGCAGCTGAGTCTTTTTGTGGGTTTCCCCCCCACCCCAACGCAAAAAGACCGTCGATCGATGTAGAGACGAAGCTCGCCAACGACTTACGTCCGATCACCGGCAAATATCTCAGTAAAAAAGAGACGGGAACCGAGACGGGAGCGGCGCCACATCCGCGTTGATCTTTTCTCGCTGCCGGTCTATTGTCCGCATCCGGGCGGGCGCCGATTGCGCCGGCCGGGATCGACGGCCCGCGAGAACGGCACGGATGTCGTGGTTCAGGCCTTGGTTCATCCGCGGTGGGATTCTGACCGCGCTCGCCGCCCTGATTTGGGCCGGCCTGTGGGCGTACAACTGGGTCAGCCCGGAGACGGTGCGCGCCAGCGTCATCGAGAACCTCCAACAGCAATTCGACGATTCCGTCGAGGTCGAAGTCGGCTCGGCCCACGTCCGACTCTTCGGCGGGCTCTCCGTGGGCGAACTCAAGCTCACCCGGCGCGGCGAAACCGAACCGTTTTTGCACGTCCCTTCGGCCATTATTACGCACGATAAAGAGCGGCTGAACCGGGGCGAACTGGTCATCCGCAAGATCGAACTCGATTCGCCGACGATCCGGCTCGTGCGCGGAGCGGACGGGAAATGGAACGTTTCGGGCATCACGAAACCCGGCGGCGAACAGAAACCGATCCCGACGATCCTCGTGAAAGGTGGCACGGTCTTCATCGAGGATCGCAGTCCCGCCGCGATCCCCCCGGCGGCGATCCGCAACATCAAATTGACGGTCCTCGGCGACGCGTCGCAGTGGATCAAGATCGACGCGCAGGCGAGTGTCGGCTTCGGTGCCGATCCGCAACCCGACCCGACGGCGCTGGCGGTTCCATTCGCCGTCACGGGGAAATTCAACCGCGACACGAACCAAGCCCAAGGCCGGGTCGAGATCAACGACCTCGCCATCGGCCCCGATTTCGCGGCGATCGTCGGCCGCATTCACCCCGCCGCAGAGCCCTACGCCCAACACATCCACGCGAAGGTGAACGTCCGGGCCGAGGTCGCCCTGCCCGGTTCGACGGGGGCGAAGCCGACGTACGACGTGAAGTTCGATATCCGCGAAGGTCGCTTCGACCACGAAGATTTGCCTTGGCCCATCGAGCAGTTTGCGGGGTCGATCCGCTTGCGCGATGGCCGCGTGACCGTGGACAAAGCGACCGCGAAGCTCGGCAAATCGGCCATCGACGTGAGTCTCGAAACGAAGGCCGATTGTTTGAACCTCGCGCCGACTCCGATCTACGGCCCGCGCGTTCGGCCACCGGTGCTGTCGCATTTGTTGAAGCCCCCACTCCCGGCCGTGCCGGCAGTGGAAACCGGCGACGATCCGTTCCTAGCCCTCGAAGAGAAGCTCGAAAAGCTCGACCTCACGATTCACTCGTTGACGCTCGACGACGAACTGTTCCAGCGCATAACGCCCAAAGCCTCGGTGATCCAGCGGATGTTTTCCCCGGACGGCGGCGTCGACATCGGCGTGCAATTCACCCGCAAGGACGGCGCTTGGAAGCGCGAAATCGACATCCGTCCGAACCGGCTCGCCATCAAGTACGAAAAGTTCCGCTACCCGATTTCCGACCTCGCCGGGTCGGTGAAAAAGGTCGTCGCCAGCGACGGCACCGACGAGTTCCGCATCGATGTCACGGGCACCGCGGGCGGCCGGCGCGTCAGCATGACCGGGAAGGTCGCCGGGGAAGGGCCCGATCCGTTCATCTCGCTGAAGATCGCTGGGAACGACATCCCCATCGACGACAAACTGATGGCCGCGCTGCCGGGGAACTACCCGGTCTCGCTCGGCAAATTACGGGGTAAAGCGCGGGGTGATTTCAATATCAACATCCGCCAACCGTTCGGCGTGAACCGCAGCGAGAACACCTTTAGCATCCGCGTATTCGACGGCAGCGTGAACTACACGCATTTCCCGCTGCCGGTGAAACAGGTGCGCGGAAACATCTCGATCCGCGTCTCGGCGAAAGATGCGAAGAGGCCGCTGCGACCCGGCTTGGCGATCGTTGCGGAAGACGACACCGATCGCGTCGAACTGCGGAATTTCGAAGCCGTGCACGACGGGGGCCGATTCTGGATTTCCGGCGAGAACGAAGGCGTCCCCGGCACCACCGACCGCAAATTGACGCTGCGCGTGCAGGGTGAGAATTGCCCCATCGACGCCGATTTCAAAGCGGCTCTGCGCGAGATCAAACTCGATTCGACGATCAAGACCTTCAACCCGCGCGGCGATCTGACGTTCGGTGCCGACGTCGAAATTTGGGATCGCAGCGGCCGGACGACCCCCGCCGAACGGCTACCCGACGTGGCGCCGATCGCCGTGCCTGGCGCGGCCCCGGTGGTCGCGCTGCTGCCGGCGGGGCCGCCCTTCAACCCGGCCACCGACATGCGCTTGTCGTTCAACTTCAAAGGGCCGAGCGTCACGCCCGACTTCTTTCGGTACGACCTGCACAACCTCGCGGGTTTACTGCGCTACCACAGCGGGCGGGTCGAACTCGTGAAGTTCAGCGCCAAGCACGGCGCCACCGAATTGAAGCTCGACGCCGGCGACATCCGCTTCGCCGACTCGGGAGAAGTGTGGGCCAACCTCGGCGGCATCAGTATGAATCCGCTGGTCGCGGACGAGGCCCTGTTGAAGGCGATGCCGGAGAAGATTCGGAACGCGTTCAAGGAATTGAAGTTCCGCGGCGCGGCCGAACTGTTCGTGAAACACCTCGTCGTCTCGTCGCCCGGCGAGCAGAAACCTCAGGACGCGGTGGCGCGCGGGCAAGCGCCGATCGAAGAACTGCCGAAGCCGAAAGCACCGGTGTGGTCGCCGCGCGATGGGAGCCGGCCGTTCTCGCCGGTCGCGGCTGCAGAGCCGATGGTCGTGCCCACCCCACGCCCTCCCGCGACGGTCACACCCGCTGGCAATATTCTTCCTTTCGCCCTGCCGTGGCAGAAATCCCCCGCGCCGCCCGCGCCGCAGAAACCGTTACCGGCCCAAATTCCCGAAGACAAGTCGAAGCCCGTCGTCTACTGGAACGCCAGCCTGAAACTCAACGGTAGCAGCCTCGAAGCGGGTCTGTCGTTCGAAGAAATCTTCGGCACCATCGCCTCGGAGGGCCGCTACGAAGGTACGCACCTCGGGGCCGTCGTCGGCAACATCTGGCTCGACAAAGCCACCGTGGGCAAGCAGCCGTTATCGTCCGCGAAGCTCGGCTACCGCATCCGCGCCCAGCTCCCCGATGCTTCGACGGCGACCGGCTACACCGCTCCGGTGATCGAATTCCCGGACATCACCGCGACGCTGTTCCAAGGCTCCGTCGGCGGGCAGGCGCGCGTCGTGCTCGACGAACAAGTGAAGTATCGCGTCTGGCTCACGGCCACCGGCGTCCGGCTCGACGAACTCGCCCGGCACACCAAACTCGGCAGCGACTCCGAACTGCGCGGCTTCGCCCAAGGGAGTTTCCTCGTCGAAAACATCCTCGATCCGAAGACCGGGCAATGGATCGCGAGTGGACAAGGTCAGATCGACGTGCCGCAGGGCCGACTCTACAAGATCCCCGTGCTGCTCGATCTGCTGAAGGTCCTGAAGGGGCAGACGCCCGACCGCAGCGCCTTCGAGGAAGCCCACGCCACGTTGGAGTTGAAAGGCGACCGCGTGAAGGTGACGCAGCTCGATTTGCTCGGTTCCGCGATCAGCCTCGGCGGCTCCGGCGAAATGGACACCGACGGCCAATACGTGAAGTTCGAGTTCTACACGATCTGGTCGCAGACGTTGAAGCGCTGGTTGACCACGCCGCTCGGCGATGTCACCGGATTGCTCAGCGGCAGCTTGTTCAAAATCGAACTGACGCGCGAGGGGGGCAAGTTGACGCCGAAGGCCGTGGTTCTTCCGGCGGTCACCGATCCCGTCCGCGCCGTCGCCGAGCGGTTGCGGAATCGCTTCGACAAACCGGGCGAGGTCCCGCCGACAATCCGCGCGACGATCGGGCGCTAGCGGGCATCGACGACCGGGAACCGTAGAACAACCGCGTCGTTTTCCGCGGAGCTATCCCGTGTCGTCGGCCCCACTTTCCCCGGCTCCGAATGCCCCCGTCGCCCCGTCATGGCGGACGCGACTTTTGCGGCCGAATCGCTGGCGATTGTGGGTGCAGTTCGCCCTGCTCGGCGCTTTTGTACTCATCATCCCCATTCTGTTGACCAGCCAGCGGTTGTTGAAATCCGGCCAGAAAGTGCTGCTCGAACACGAGACCATCGACCTCAGCGACGAAAGCAATCTGCGGGTCAACGAATTCCAAGACGACTTCACCTACCTCGCCAGGGATGTCCGGCTGGAATCCAACCAGCGCGATGACCAGCCCGTGGCGGACGCCGTGAAGGGGATGCTCGGGGCGATCGCGCTGCCGGGTGAAGCCTTGAGCGATCAACCGAGGACCGTGCGCGAGGCGCGCCGCCGCTTTCTGCACGGGTGCGCCGTCGGCGTCTTCGCCTTCGATGCGGCCGGACCGGCGGACATCGCCATCCGCGCCCGCACGGAAGCCGAGCCGGATCCGGCCCGGCAAAAAGCCCTGCGGGACTGCCTGGCCGACTTGGCCCTCCGGCAGCAAAAGCTCGATGGAACCCGGCCCAGCCCGTACGACCGCTCCGGTTTGTGGCTCCAACCGGCCGGGGGCGGCCAAACGGCCCGCTGCCTGCTTGCCTTGGGGCTCGAGGTTCGCAAAGGCGAACGGCGCGGTCAGTACTTCGCGCTGGTCATCGACTTCACCCAATACGTCCGCAACCGCCAACGGATTTCCGCCCGGCACTTCTACTTCGTGGCCGGGCCCGACGGGCGGATGCTGATTCACCCTTACGGCGACGATGCCGGCCGCGAACAACAGATGACCGAACTGCTGCCGTGGCAGTACCCCGCGGGCGATTGGTTCAATACGACTGCCGAGAAGCCGGACAAACAAGCGCGCCTCGCCAAAGCGGTCCGCAGCGGCGGGGCGCGATTGCCGGCCAAGCGGATGCCGGGCTTGGAATACACCTACCGGAAGGGCTATTTCGGCGATGGCGCGAGTCTGCGCCAAGCGCTGCCGAACGTCGATCCCGTCTCCGCATCGCGTGACTTCAACGCACTCATGGCGAACGAACTGGCCGCCGACGCTCTGCTGCGGGTCGGCGAGATTTCCCCCGAGATCGCCTATGTCGAATTGGCGCACCCGAAGACAGCCGAGCTCGAAGCGGTGTGCGGCCGCATCGACGACTGGTATCAGCGGCAGGGCCGCACCGAGCCGGTGGAATGGTCGAAACCGATCGCGTGCGTCCATCTGCAGGGGCAACTCACGCCGTTGCGACTCGATCAGAACGACAGCGACGACCCGTCGTGGCTCGTCGTTGCGGCGTCGCCCGAAGAACTGCAAGAAGACATCGACGACCGCTTCGCCCGCATCGCGCGCGAATGGGTCTACCCGACGCTGCTCGTGTCGTGCCTGCTCGGGATCGCCCTCGTCGTGATGGTGATGCGATCCTTGTGGCGGCTGGTGTCCGCCGCCCGCGGTCTCAGCCGGGGCCACGACGTGGAGATCCCACTGGGAGGGCCGTACGAAGTCAGCCAACTCGCCCTCACCCTCGCCGAGATGACCAACCGCGTGGTCCACCGCGACCGCGAACTGCGCGACCGCGCCGCCCGCTACGAAACGATCCTGCGCGTCGCCGGGGAAGGCGTCGTCATCACCGATTCCGGCGGTAAGATCGAAGAAGCCAACCGCGCCGCCGCGAAGATGTTCGGCTACACCCCGGACGAACTGATGGGTCAACCCGTCAACACGCTCCTGAAAAACGCCGGCGCCATGCCGAACCCCGACGAAGCGACGAGCAGCTCGCTGACGTTCCTGAACCAAGGCACCGAGACGATCCAAGGCCTGCGTCGAGACGGTACGACCTTCTGGCTCGAGATGAATCTGAAGCCCGTGCCGTTGAAAGACCGCACCGTGGTGACGTGCATCTTCCGCGACGTGAGCCTGCGGAAAGAGGCGGAAGAGCGCATCCACAAGTTGAACGACGACCTCGAATCGCGGGTTCGCATCCGCACGGCGGAACTCGAAGAGGCCAATGTCAAACTCGACGGCGCGCTCAAACAGGCCGAGGCCGCGTCGCGGGCCAAAGATGCATTCGTCGCCAACATGAGCCACGAACTCCGCCAGCCGCTGCACATCATCATCGGCTTCACGGAAGCTTTGAAAGAAGACGCCGCCGACCTCGGCGCCGACAACATCCAGCCCGATTTGAACAAGATTCTCGGAGCGGCCAAGCACCTGCTCGAACTGATCAACGACATCCTCGACATGGCGAAGATTTCCTCCGGGAAGATGGAACTCACCGTGGCGTCGTTCGATGTCGCGACGATGCTCGCGGACGTCAAAGCCCTCGTCGGCCCGCTCGCCGAGAAGTACTCCAACGCATTCGTCGTGCCGCCGCCCGTCGGCCTCGGCACCATGGTCGCCGACGAGCGCCGCGTCCGGCAGATTTTGATCAACCTGCTCAGCAATGCTTTCAAATTCACGCAGGACGGCACCGTCACGCTCGGCGTTCGGGCCATCCGCGACGACGACCGCGACTGGGTGCAGTTCTCGGTGAAGGACACCGGCAAGGGCATGTCCGCCGAGCAAGTGCAGCGGTTATTCCAGCGCTTCTACCAAGCGGATTCGTCCACGACGCGTCAACAGGGTGG
Organism: Gemmatales bacterium; assembly: GCA_038247765.1. GTDB lineage: Bacteria > Planctomycetota > Planctomycetia > Gemmatales > Gemmataceae > JALHQU01. The sequence goes on from JBBRUN010000243.1 coordinate 6,946, forward strand.
CACCGGTCTGGGCCTGTCGATCACGCTCAGTTTCTCCGACTTGATGGGTGGCCAACCGATCCGCGTCACCTCCGAGCCGGGCCGGGGATCCGAATTCCTTGTCACGCTACCACTGCACGTCGGCACGAAGCCGCTGCCGAAAAACGTCCAGCCGATCGCCGGAGAAGCCAGCACGGAACCGGCCGCTGGGCGCACCGTCCTCGTCGTCGATGACGACCCGATGGTCCGCGAATTGATGGAACGCTTTTTGGCGAAGGACGGCTTCCGCGTCATTCAAGCCACCAGCGGCGACGAAGGCCTCCGGTTGGCCCGCGAGGAACTGCCGTGCGTCATCACACTGGACGTGATGATGCCCGGCTCCGATGGTTGGAGCGTGCTCGCCCATTTGAAAAGCGACCCGCGCACGGCCGACATCCCCGTGGTGATGCTGACGATCGTCGACGACCGCCAACGCGGTTTCGCGCTCGGCGCCGCCGACTACCTGACGAAGCCGATCGACTGGCAACGGCTCGGGGCGATCTTGCGGAAGTTCCTCGCGCACGGGCACGCCGACACGGTGTTGGTCGTCGAAGACAACGCCGACAACCGCGAGGTCGTGCGGAAGTATTTGGAGCGAGAAGGCTGGAAGATCGTCGAAGCCGCCGACGGCGAAGAAGGCCTGCGGGCCTTCGCCGAAGCTCGACCGGCATTGATCTTGCTCGACTTGATGATGCCGGTGCTCGATGGCTTTGGCTTTTTAGACGAGCTCGCCAAACGATTTCCGGCCCACCGGGTGCCCATCGTGGTGCTGACGGCGAAAGAGCTGAACTCCGCAGACTTTGTCAGGCTCAACGGCCGCGTGGCCCGCATATTGGAGAAAGGCGACCTGACGCACTTGGAGAAACTCATGGAGTTGATCCGCCGCCATGCCCGGAAATAACCTGAGCCGAGCTGTGGAAAACATTCGCGAGGATACCGACATGCCCAAAGTGCTGATCGTTGACGACGAACCGGACAACATCGAACTCCTCGGGAGGCGGCTGACCCGGCGCGGGTACGTCGTGGTCGGTGCGAACTCGGCCGAGGATGCGATCAGCAAAGCCACCTCCGAGATGCCGGACATCATCTTGATGGACATCAAGATGCCTCAAATCGACGGCTTGGAAGCGACGCGGCGATTGAAGGCCAACGCCTCGACCCGGCCGATTCCGATCATCACGCTGACGGCCCACGCCATGGCCGAAGACCGCGAGTTGGCCATCGCCGCCGGTGCCGACGAGTACGAGAGCAAACCGGTGGATTTGCTGAGGTTACTGGAAAAGATGAGCATCCTGCTCGCC
>JBBRUN010000244.1:0-8263 GCA_038247765.1 Gemmatales bacterium
CATTGTCTCTCGCCGTCACACCTTCAGTGTCCCTTCGATGGAATCGTCCATCGTCTGACCGATTGCCGCGCCGATGAGCATTTTGATGCCGGCGATGGTGCTGCCGTGCTTGGTGTCCCAATAGTAACCATCGGTCGGGGCGAAGCGGATCACCGTGATGCGGGGGTCGTCGATCCCGCCGGTGAACCACGTCTTGAGGATCGGTTCCCACAATTCCCGGATCTTAACCTTGTCGGTCGAAACCGTGGCGTGGCCGTCCAATTGCAGGAAGTCGGAGTGCGCCGACCCTTGGAAGTAGAGTTTCACACGCGGATCGACGGCCAGTTCTCGGTTCTTGTGACTGTCGCTGCCGCTCAGGAACCAGAGAATCCCGGCGTCGTCCACTTTGCGGACGTTCATGGGCCGTTCGCCACGCGATGCTCCCGACGGGTCGGCGGTGCAGAAAAAGCAATTCGGTGATGCTTCCACCATGCTTTGGATGCGTTGGATCGCTTCCGTCCCGCGGAGATCGGCGCGGTTGTTTTCCGGTTGGTTTTTGTTGATCGAATCCATGACGAGGAGCCTCACGGTGGAGTTTGAAGGTCTCTGTGGTTAGCAACGCGCATGCCGCGGGCCGACGCGGAAATATGAAACCGGCGCAAACCGAAGTTGATCGGAAGCGAATTTGCGCGGGAGTTGCGGCGTCCGATGAACCGATAGTATCGCCGGTAGGCGTTGTGCCGGTCCGAGGACCGGCTTGCGGGGTGCGCCAAAGGATTCTGGCGGAGCATGCCCGATGTCGCTTTCAGTTTCAGTCATTCTGCATACCCCCCTCGCTGAAAGCTCCGAAAGCTCCGAAAGCGAAACTGAATTCTCGGTATTTCCAATGTGGAACGACTTCGCGTCCGACAGCGGGTCATTTGGACCGCCAGAATCCGTTGGCGCACCCGGATCGCGATCGCCATTGACATTCGATTGCTGGCGGGTGTACAGAAGCTTGATTCGCACCCAGTCCCTCGCATACCCGTGGTACTTCGTGAGATGATGGACCACCGAACGCTCGGCCGCTTCGCATTCGCGCTCTCGTTGGCGATCGGCCTCGCCGCGCTGCCGAGCTCGACCGGCTGCAAACAGCAGAAAAACAACGATCACCAACTCGAAACCAAGAAGATGCCCGTGCCGGGGCTTTCGGCGAATCATACCGAAGATTCGCTGATGATCCGGCCGACGGTGTCGTCGCTGGCCGCGACGTTCGACAAGATTCCGCCGAACCCTGTGAAAAAGAAGCCGATGCACGCCCTCGTGCTTTCGGGCGGCGGGCAGTACGCCGCGTACAACGCCGGGCTGCTCGTCGGATGGACGGCCTCCGGCAAACGGCCGGCGTTCGATTCCGTCACGGGCGTCAGCAGCGGGGCGCTGGTCGGACTCTACGCCTTCTTGGGCCCGAAGTACGATTCCCGCTTGCAGTATTTCTTCACCACGCTGCAAGACGAAGCCATCTTCCAGTATCAGCCGCTGCGGGAGTTGCTGAAGCACGGCGCGCTGGCGAATCCGGAGCGGATGAAGAAACTGCTGGAAACCGAGATCAACGAATGCATGCTCGCGGACATCCGCGACGCCCACAAAGAAGGCCGGCGGTTGTACATCGCGACGATGCACTTGAAAACCCGCCGGCCCTGCATTTGGGACCTCGGGGCCGTCGCCACCAGCGACCGACCGGACGCCGGGGAACTCGTCCGCAAGATCGTGCTGGCGGCGGCGGCGATCCCGGGATTGCTGCCGAGCGTGCGATTCGATTACGAAGTCGACGGGAAGAAGTTTTCGGAAGAGCACGTGGACGGCGGGGCGGCGACGCAGACGTTCCTGCGTCTGGGGCCTGGCGCCGAGCGGCCGAAGAACGATCAACCGCTGTGGCTCAAAGGCTCGAACTTGTACGCCATGGCCGCCGGCAAGCTCTACCCGCCGCTGTTGAAGGACGACCCCGGTTTCATCCGGCGCATTACCAGCACCGTCTCGGCGGCACTCTACGCGTTGTACCGATCCGAATTGCTGGGGATGTACTCGTTCTGCGCGGTCAGCGGTATGAAATTCCAGATGCTGGCGATCCCCGACGACGCCGATGTCCCCGCGAATAGCACGACCTTCGACCCCGTGGCGATGCGCAAGCTATTCGCGTTGGGCTACGACATGGCCAAAGAGACGATCCCGTGGCGGTTGTCCCCCCCCGGCGGCGAACCGGGCGAAGAAGAGCCGACCCGCGATGCGACGGATCTGCTGCTGCAGCAACCCAAAAAGTGAGTCGCCAATCCGTTCGACTCTGCGGCCCGTAGTGTCTTTGCGGGCTCCGCGCGCTCCGGAAGCGGCGAATCGGGGAAAATCGGGTTAGGGTGGCCCAATAACTGCCCGATTAGATAATGGTGCCTTCCGTAGCCCGCAGCGTGGAGCGTGCGGCGGCGGGGCCAAATTGTATCGAATCCATAAAATTTGAACTGGCGGATGGGCCTCGTTCTATCTTTCAACGTGCGTGTACTGCCTTCTTCCGGAGTTCTGGCGTGCCCGATTGGTGTTGGTTCTTGCTCGGTGGCGCAGTGAGCCTCGCGGCTCTCGCGGCTGCGGCCTATTACTGGGCCGTGTTCCACTACCGGCACAAGTTCCTCGAACAAATCGTGCGGATCTTCGAAGAAAAGCCGTTCTTCATCATTCCCCGCGGTACGCCGAACGCCGATGCGGAAGATGTTCGCTTCGCCGCCCGCAACGGCCTGACACTCAGCGGTTGCTACCTCAAAGGCCACGGGAACCGGCGGGGCGTGATCCTCTTCGGCCTCGAATTCGGCTCCGACCGCTGGTCTTCGATACAATACTGCGAGCGACTCCGCAAAGCCGGGTACGATGTCTTCGCCTACGAACCCCGCAACCAAGGCGATAGCGACCGCGACCCCGACTACGCACCCCTGCAGTGGGTCACGTCCCGGGATTTGGACGACGCCCGCGCCGCCGTGGCTTATTTGAAGGCCCGCCCCGATGCGGACAGCCGCGGGTTAGGCGTCTTCGGCATCAGCAAAGGCGGTTGCTTGGCGATGCTGCTCGCGGCCGAGGATCCCACGATCCGCTGCGTCGTCACCGACGGTGCCTACGACACGTACCTCACGATGGTGCCGTACATGCGGCGCTGGGTGTCGATCTACAGCCCCCGTAAGAAGCTCCAAAAGCTCTGCCCGGACTGCCTTTACGGCGACATCGGCATGGGCGGCATCCGCGAAGCGGCCAAGCGGCGCAAGGTCGAATTCCTCTGGGTCGGCACGGCCGCTCGCAGCATCACCGTACCGGTGTTTATGATCCACGGCGAAGGCGATACGTACATCAAGCCGGAGATGGCGAAGGCCCTGTTCAGCCGGGTCCGGACGCCGGAAAAGCAGCTGTGGATCGTGCCGAAGGCCAAGCACAATCAGGCCCCGCAGCTCGCCCCGGACGAGTATCCCAAACGCCTCGTCGATTTCTTCGACGACCACTTGGGCGACATCCGGTACCCGCAGAAGCCGACGACCGTCGTCGTGCCGGTTCCCGTGGACAGCAACACGCCGGTACCGATCGATTCTCCGTCCGAATCGATCGCCGCCCCGGTTCCCCGGCTGACGCGGGCTTAGGCGAGGTCACCGGCCATGCCAGCGGTCATCGAAGACACTTACGCCGAAGCGTTCCGCAGCATCTACTCGGAAGCCCTCGTCACGGCCCGCGATGCCACGTGGCTGAACCACGCCATCGTCGCGGCGACGGGGAACGCCAGTTCGACGATCCTCTGCGATTGCGAAGCGGCGCTCAGCCGGATGCTGACGCCGGAGGAAACTCCCGATGGCCGCATCGGGGCGATCCTGCAATTCCACGTCCCCCGATTCTGGAAAGAGCGCGAAGCCAAGCTCGAGCGCAGCCTGCTCGTCCGCGTTAGCCAGAACATCCTCACCTGCCCGACCACGGCCTGTTTCAACGTGCTCCCGACGGGTGAGAAATGGTTCCCGCTCGGTCGCAAAGTCGCCTACTTCGGCGATGGCCACCAATTCAAAACCGAGCGCTTCGGCCGGCGAGTGCGGGTAATCCCGATCCTGTCCGGCGAGTTCGTCATCGAACGCCGCTGGGGTTGGGCCGAGGGGTTGATGGGCGGGAACCTGTGGTTCTTCGGCGCCACGGCCGACGGGGCCATCGATGCCGCCGAGCGGGCCGCCGCCGGGGCGCTGGCGACCGGTCCGCAAACGAAAATCTGCTTGCCGTTCCCAGGCGGCGTCGCGTCCAGCGGCAGCAAAGCCGGGAGCAAGTACAAGTTCAGCATCGCCAGCACCTACGCCGAATACTGCCCGACGCTGCGGGGGAAGGAAGGCATCGAAAGCCGGTTGCCCGACGGGGTGAATAGCGTGCAGGAGATCATCATCAACGGCCCGGACTTGGCCTCGATTGCGCAGGCCACGCAAGCGGCCATCGCCGCCTGCGTCGACACGCCCGATTTGCTGCGGATCTCGGCCGGCAATTACGGTGGCCGACTCGGCAAGAGCTTCGTTTACCTGCATCCGGACAAGCAGCCGGTGCCCTGATGGTCGCGGATTCGGTACGGCTCGAATCCTGGATTCATCGAATAGCGGCACGGGGAACGCCATCTTGCCACCCGCTCGAGTTATGGTCGCCGCGCATTTTTAGCCGCGGCCGACGAGGGGCATCTTCGTCGCCATCACGGTCATGAACAACACGTTCGCTTCCAATGGCAAACTCGCCATGTGAACCACGGCGTTGGCGACGTACTCCACGTCGATCGTCGCTTCGACCGCGATGGCGCCGTGGGCTTGCAAAATTCCCGATTTCATCTTCAACGCCATCTCGGTGTCGGCGTTGCCGATGTCGATTTGCCCGCAGGCGATGTCGAAGTGCCGGCCGTCGAGCGCCGTCGATTTCGTCAAGCCGGTGATGGCGTGCTTGGTCGCCGTGTAAGGGGCCGAATTCGGCCTCGGCGTCTGCGCCGAGATCGAGCCGTTGTTGATGATCCGCCCGCCCCGCGGCGACTGGCTCTTCATCAACCGGAAGGCTTCTTGCGTGCAGTAGAAGACGCCGCTGAGGTTGACGCCGACGATTCGCTGCCATTGTTCCGGGGTGATCTCTTCGAGCGGAACCGCGGGCGCGCCGGTGCCGGCGTTGTTGAAGAGCAAATCGAGCCGGCCGAATTCGACCTGCGTCCGCTCGAACAATTCGCGCACGGACACCGGATCGGTCACGTCCGTCGGCACGGCGATCGCCCGCGCGGCATGGTCCCCGGCCAGCGCGGCGGTTTCCGCCAATGCCTCGGCCCGGCGACCAACGAGTACGACCGAATAGCCGGCGCGCAACAGCGCGAGCGCGGTCGCGCGGCCGATGCCCGAACCGGCGCCCGTGACCATCGCAATCTCGCCCGATTCCATCGGTGTCACTTCTTCGCGGCGGTGGCCGTGAGCCAGAGGTACGGGGTCGATTGCTCGAAGTCGGCCAAGGTCGCCGAGGCGAGGCGGCGGACGGTGTCATCCCCTTTTTTACCGACGCCAAGGCGGATCGGGCCGCCGGCGAACGGTTTCGTCGCGGTCAGGCGGAGCGTCACGGTGTTTGGATCGGGCTTCGCCGGCGGCGGGGCAACTCCGACCGCGATTCCTTCGGGCAAAGTTTCGGCGTAGGCGACCAGCTCGTCGGTGAAGCCGCGCAGGCGTTTGACGGCGATGGGAATATCCAGCGGCGTACCGACGGCGATGGTGAAACGATCCGACGCGACTTTCGCTTCGAGATCCGGCAGCGCCGGTGTCACCCGCAATCGATAGACGTGGCGCGGGCCGGCACTCGCGAACAAGTCGCGCACTTCGAATCGGTACGTCGCCGTCGCCGGGGGCGTGAACGCGGCGTCGATCGGGCCGTTCAACGCCGCCGGTTCGAATTTGGACAATTGCTTTTCGGCCGCATCCGCGATGCGCACGATCGGCGATAGCGACAACCCGGCGGGATCGAGTTGGATCGCCAGCGGTTTCCCGGCGACTCCGGCCACGAGGATCACCGACGGCGCTCCCGATTTTTCGACGCGGCCGGTGACGGTGAACGGCGGTGACAATGGCTTGTCAGTCGGTCCGTCGAAGCACGCGTGCGTTTCGCGCACGATGCCGAAGCGATCCTCGTTTTTGCCGAGCGTCACCGACTGATCCTTCAGATTCCAGCCGCGCAGGGCCAATAAGACATCGCGGTCCTTTCGGGCGGCCAGCGGCGTCGCATAATCGACGAATGGGCCGGTCGTCAGAGTCAGCCGGTAGACGCAAGCCGGCGAACCGAAATGGCGGATGCTGCTATCCGGTTGCGACGGGAACGCGAACAAACGCACGGCGAAGGTGCCATCGGCCGGCGCGGTGAAGGCCAACTCCGGATCGAGCCCTCGGGTATCGTGATTCTGCGCGACGACGGCGCCGGTATCCGAAACCAACTGCAGGATCGCATCCATCGGGGACCGCAGGGTGCGGTGGGCTTCCAGCGAGGCGACCAACGTCTGCCCTTTGGTCAGTTTCACGCGGAATCCGTCGGTATCGCCGCTCTTGGCGAGCGCGCCGTTGACGACCGCCGGCAGCGCGATGATCGGCGCCGTCTTCGGGTCGTCGTTCGGTTCGGTCTCCGCGACTTCGGGCCGGTCGCCGACGACGAACGGCCGGAGTTGGCTGGCGCCGGCGTCGTCGTGAAAGCGCAGCCAATGGACGCCGACGGGCGTGTCCTTGGCGATGGTCACCGCGAGCTGGCCTTTGGCTTTCTCGGCCTTCACCGCGATCCCCGGGTGGCTGCACCAAATCTGCACGGGCCATGGGTCGAAGGTGCCGGTGGCGATGACGGACACCGTGGTACCGCGTTCTCCGCCGCCGGGGTTGAGGGACGTGACCGCAGGCGGTGCGGCGAGGGCGGACCCGGCACTCAGCAGTACGAGGAACGGGCAAAACCATCTCAGCATCGCTCAACCCATCAATTCTTTGATCGGCGCCGCATCGCTGACGATGTGCGACGGCCGGCCCTGCGGGGTGTACAGCATCTTGTCGGGATCGATGCCGAGCTTCCGGTACACGGTGGAAGCGAAGTTCTCCGGCGACAGCACGCGATCCACGGCCGCGTAGCCTTTGCGGTCGGTGGCGCCGACGGTCAAACCGCCCGGCGTGCCGCCCCCCGCGAAGAGCACGCTCATGGCGTTCGCCCAGTGATCGCGGCCCGGTTTGTTCTGCCCCGACAGCGTCGAGATCGCCGGTGTCCGGCCGAACTCGCCCAGCGCGATGACGAGTGTCGTGTCGAGCAAACCGCGTTCGTCGAGGTCGGCGATCAGCGCCGACACGGTTTGATCCCAGTTCGGCAGGCGCTTCCGCAGTGCGCCGAAGATGTCGGTGTGGTGGTCCCAGCCGCCGTCGTTGATCGTGACGAACGGCACGCCCGCTTCGACGAGCCGGCGAGCGAGCAGCGCCCGTTGGCCGAAGGCGTTGCGGCCGTAGCGGTCGCGCACCTTCGGTGCGTCGTCGCCGATGCGGAATGCCGCTTGGGCTTCCTTCGAGCGCATCAGCTCATGCGCTTGTTGGTAATGTTCGTCGAGCGCCACGGCCGGGTCGCCGGAGGTCTTGTCGAGGAAGCGTTGGAAGCGATCGACGTCCGACTTCAACGAGCCGCGCTCGGCGAAGCGTCCCTCGGTGATCCCGGTGGGGAGGGCGACATCGCGGACGCGGAAGCTAGCACTGCTCGGGTCGCCATCGACGACGAACGGGGCGTACTTGGCACCGAGGAAGTTCGGGCCGCCGGAGCGCGTCATGTCCGGCAGGCTGAAGTACGACGGCAGGCCGACGGGCGCGGGTTTCTCATGCGCCACAACCGAACCGAGGCTCGGGTGGAAGCTGACGAACGCCCCGCAGCCGACGGGGATCCGCGGCGGTGCGCCGGTCATCATGTAGTGGTTGCCCGCGCCGTGGTTGCCCTGGTCGTGGCGGATGGAACGGACGACCGCGAGCTTGTCGGATATCCCGGCGAGCTTCACCATGTGCTCGGATAGGAACACGCCCGGCACCCGGGTGGCGGCGGTTTTAAACTCGCCGCGGAACTCGGAGGGAGCATCGGGTTTCGGGTCGAAGGTTTCGAAGTGCGAAGGCCCGCCGTCCATCCAAATGAGGATGCACGCCTTGGCCTGCGGTTTGATTTTGGGATCGGCCTCTCGGGCGCGCAGCGCCGAGGCCAGGCCGCCGCCGAGCAGCGCGCCGAGGCCGAGCTGGAGGAAATCGCG
>JBBRUN010000245.1:0-8261 GCA_038247765.1 Gemmatales bacterium
AGCGACGTATTGTTTCGCTCCACAGCATCAATTATTTATCGAGGCCAAGCTCGAACGTCGCTAACGCGTCCGGCTCCGACGTACCGTGTATTCCCATCAGTCGGTCGGAGCCGGAAGCGTCAGCGACGTATTGTTTCGCTCCACAGCAACAATTGTTTATCGAGGCCAAGCTCGAACGTCGCTAACGCGTCCGGCTCCGACGAGCCGAGTATTCGTATAGACAAGTTGGGACTTTGTCGCCACGTCGGAAGTCACGGCCGCGCGGAAAGATACGCCCGCAACTCGCCGGCGTTCTGGTACCGGCCCCCTTTGAACTCGGCGTAGGCCAAGAACATCAGCGCCCCGAGGATGCCGTAGCAGACCGTCGTGGCCACGAACGACGGTGAGAAAAACTTCAGCGCACTCCCGGCCGACGATTTCAACTTCACCCGGATGCCGTTGAAATCGACGGAGTAGATTTCGTCGAGCACGAGGTGCGACAAAAAACCGACCATCACGCCGAGACCGAGCAAGATGCGCGTACTATGGAGAGGCGAGTCGTAGGCGAGGTAGACGGCCAAGCCGAAGATGAGCATGCAGGGGATGCTGTGGAACATACCCCGGTGCACGGTGATCTGTTTGAACAGCGCCGACAGCCCGTAGCGCACGAGCATGTAGATGACGACGATCGACGACAGGATCCCTTCGTGGGTGAGGCCCATCGCCTCCATGCGTTTGTAGAGCAACAGCGGGACGACCGACGCGGCCAAGCCGAACATCTCGCGGATGGGCGTGCCGGAGTCGGAGTCTAAGTCGGGCAGCATTCCGCCGATGGCGGTCAGGCCGGCGGCGAGAATCGCCGTTTCGGGCGGGTGTCCGAGTAATTTCACGGCGACGGTGCCGTACGCGGCGCCGCAGAGCGTCGAAACCGAAATGTGCATTCGAAATCCGGCCATCGTTCTCCCTCCGTGGAGTTTTCGGGCAACCGACATCGCGGAGATCGGCCCGGCCGATCAAACTTTCAACATCGAAAGGAGTTCACCATCATGACGAACCGAGCCATCGCCGACCGCTTGCGATCTTATGCAAACGAGCTCGCGGATCGCGGCGACAACCTGTATCGAATCCGGGCGATCCGCCGGGCGGCCTTCGCAGTGCGGAGTCTACCCGAACCTCTGGAATCGGTGGTAGCCCAAGGCGGCCCCGCCGGCGTGGTGGCGGTCGCCGGGATCGGCAGCCACTTGGCCGAGGCGGTCGCGACGTTCGCGCTGACGGGGGAATGGAAGCCCAGAAAGGGGAAGGCGACGAGCGCCCTGAGTTAGCGAACCGTGCCATCGTAATGGCATCAAGAATTCATCGGGTGTCAACCCGCATCTTGAATCAATTTCATCAACAACCCGACGCCGAGATTCTTCTTGCCGTGAACCGGCACCGAAAGCAAGAAACGGTGGCCATCCCGCTTCATCGCAGTTCTCCCTTACGACTTCGCCCCGATCACCCGCTGCAGCGGCGTGATGATCTGCGGAATCACGTGCTCCACCACCAACTCGTCCAAGATCCGCTTCTGGTTCAGGTACGATTCCCAGTAGGTCTTGTAGGGTTGTCGGCCCCAAAATTGGCGGATCGTGAAGTAGACCGTGATCGGCGACTCCGAGAAGTTGCCCGTCCGCACTTGGTAAGCACTCGTCCGCGTTTCCACACTCAGCCGCGCTTGCAACTGGCAGCTATCGTCGAGGGCCAGCATCATGCTCGGCTGGTAATTCAGCATCCGGCTGCCGGGGAGGCGCAGCAGCGTGTCGAAGGGCCCCTCGGCCGCGAGGGCTTCGGTGACGACTTCGTCGTGGTTGCCGCTGAAGGACAGATCGAAATAGTACTGCACGTCGAGCGAATCGGTGTCCAAGGCGTGGATGCCGAGGTGGTACGGGGCCATCTCGAGGATCTTTTCGTGCTGCTCCTCGGCGTCGTCCAAGCTCGGCGGGTTCACGAACCCCGATCCGAGCCGGCGACCATCCACCGAGACGCTGCGGTAGCTGCCGGAGTCGCGTTCTTCTTCGAGGACGTGTTCCGTGGCATCGCGGCGTTCGAAATCGGTCATCTTCGGGTACATTTTCCGGACGCTGTCGAAGAAGGTCAGCAGGGTCTCGCGGTTGTTGGGGAGTTCGACTTTGCTGGCGAGGTAGACGTTGAAGCCGAAGTCATCGCAAAGGGAAGCGTAGGAATTCATGGTGGCGGTCCTTTCGTCGGCAGAGACTCGAGCGCAATATTGTTCGGGCGCGCGGCGTCAGAAGCAAGGTCGGAAATGCCCAAGTGCAAGAATCGGACAATGCCGCGGGCCGGTATGTTCGGCGATTCGATGGGAGCATCTCCGAGACGAGCCGAAGCGTGAACTGCCGGATTCTTCTTGCCTCACGAGAATCCGGCAGCTCACGCTGCCGGCTCCCTGGCGAGTCAATGCAAAAACCCACACCATAACGGCGTGGGTTCTTTCGGATCATTACTCCATTCCCAGCACTAGGCCGCAGCCTTTTCCAGCACACGGCTGGTCATCGGCAGGCGAAGCTCGGCTTTGTCGAGCCACTTCCCGGCGTCCGGGGCGCCTTGCCATTGCTGGAGCTTGATCGTCGTAACGACTTCGCGCTCGTCGGCTTCGAGTTGTTCGTTGTAGGCTTCGCCGTAGTTTCCGCGGACTTGCGTGGACGAGCGACCGACGTAGAGCAACGCTTCGGTTTGGTCCTGAAACACGGCCACTGCGCGCCAGCCTTGAGCTTTGGATTCGGTCACGATGAGCATCTGGGGTCCCTCCATGGACAGCTTGGGGTAAATCGACATCGCCGTTCGTGGCGATGGAATTAGTTTCCGGATTCGCACGGCGAGTGTCAAGAAAAATCCGCGAAATCGTTAAAGTTGATCCGGCGGCGAGCCGGCTCGCGTGAGCGGTCGGAGGCTGTTACCGAGCGCGATACGTGATCCGGCCACGGGTTAGGTCGTACGGGGAGATTTCGACTTTGACGCGATCACCGGGTATGATCCGGATGAAGTTCTTGCGCATCTTGCCGGCGACATGTGCTATGACTTCACCGCCAATGTCGAGTTCGACCCGGAACTGCGTGTTGGCGAGGGCTTCTTTCACACGACCTTCGACCTCGATCGCTTCTTCTTTGGCCATGAACGAACACTCGTGGGGATCGGAAGACAAAAGCGCCAACGCCCCGAACCCGCCGGTTGGCGAATTGGGAGCGTTGGTCGGCACGAACCAATTGTACGGCGCCGGCGTCCGGCGGGCAACTTTTAGAAGGTAAAGGCGATTCCCCAACTGGTGAGTTGATAAGTGTCCGCTCCGAATTCGTCGCGGATGAGGAGCTGCCAAGTCCCGGCCGTGGAGAAGGTGCCGAAGGTGCCGATCAACGAGCCGCCGTTCTCCGGCCGGAACGTCCCGGTTAGTACGACACCGGGGGAAGACGTCGCCGCGGAGAGGATGCTCGCCGCGGTGTCGGTCAGCGTAATCAAGAAGCCATCCCCGTCGGTGTTGACGTCGGTGAAGAGTTCCAGCTGGGTTCCGTTCGGGTGCTGCAAGAACACGTCGATGTCGTCATTCGCTGCGCCCGAGAGGTTCGGGATGTTCAATACCACGCTGATTGAAGTCGGGCGGAGTAGACTATCGACCCCGGTGCGCGGATCGACGAGCAGGTTCGAGATCGAGAAGTCGGGCGTGCCATCGGTGAGGTTGATCGGCGTCGTGTTGGTGAATCCTTGGCCCCAGTTGTAGTCGTTTGTGCTGAGCCAGACGCCGTTGATGTACCCTTCGTAAGCGAAGAAGCTGCGGAGTTCCGTAGCGGTCGACACGGGAACACTCCACGCTTTCACGTGGGCGCCGCCGGCGCCGGGGCTACTGCCGGTCGAGGTCAGCACTTCGTCGCGACCGTCGCCGTCCACGTCGGCGGCGCCGAGGCGGACTTCCCCGGTGAAGCCGCCGAATGCGGTGAATTCAGACTTGGGCGTGGTCAGATTGTTCACGTCATAAACGCGGACGAGGCCGCTGCCGCCCGCGTTCTGCGAGACGAAAAGTTCATCGTTGCCGTCGCCGTCGGTGTCTCCGGCCGCGACCGAAACGCCGCCGTTGAACCCGGCGAACGGGAAGAGCTGGGCGATCGGGGCCACGAAGTTGAGGTCGGGCACCTGGCCGATGTTGAATGCGTTCAGGTAAAAGCGGACATCGGACTGGCTCGTCCCGGCGCCGGAGCCGGTAACGAGGAAGGCATTGCCTCCGAAGAACGCGGTGGTGACGCGGATTTCGCCGGCGAAGTCGGTGTAGGCGAAGAACGAGCTACGCAGTTCCGGGGTGCTCCCTTGGAACACGCCGCCGACGTTGAAGTTGAAGACTTTGACGTGGCCGCGGGCACCGGCCCCGGCCGAGGTGATGAGTTCATCCACGCCATCGCCGTTGAGGTCGGTGCTGGCGACGAAGACGCCGCCTCCGAAGCCGGGGTTCTGCGAGGCGCCGGCCGCGTCCGAATAGGCGAAAAAGCTGGAGATTTCGACGGCGGTGCCGTTGAACAGGGCGCTGTTGCCGTCGAAGATGCGGATGCGGGAGCCGCTGCCGGCGCCGTCGCCCTGGGCGGTGATGAAGTCGCCGATGCCATCGCCGTTGATGTCGCCGGTGGCGACGCGGACCGAGCCCGAGAAGCCGGGGAACGCGCCGATGTCGCCGGGCGGTATCAAGAACGACTGCGACCCGCCGACGGGGTTCGTTGAATCGTAGATCCGCAGGTTCGGCTCGGCGGGGTTGGTGAAACCGCCGACGCCGGTCAGGAAGAACCCGGCCGGGGTCAGGCGGTCTTCCAATGTCTCGAGGCGGAGTGCGTTCCGGTGGGGAACGCGCTTCTTGGCGACCGACTGCGAGCGGGCGAAGAGAGAGGCCATTGACCAACGCATGGTGCGGACTCCGAAAAAAGGTGGTGGTTGCGAGCCAACCGATCGGCCCGGGAGCGAGGTCGATCCGTGCGGAGATAAGCCTAAGAACTCGGCGTCGTCAAAACAAGAAAAAACTGAATATTCGCTATGGTGGAGCGGCGCGGCGATCGGCGCTCGGCGCACGAAAAAAGCCCGGCCCCGCGATAGCGGGGCCGGGCATTTGTGCGAGCGATGGGCCGTTAGCCGGTCGCTCCGCTCACACGGGAAAATTAGTGGCCGCAGCCGTTGCAAGATGCGGCGGGTGCACCGCAACCGAGGTCGCAAGACGGGGCCGCGCACTTGCGGCTACCGAGGCTGCGGAGCTTCGAGAAGCAACCGCCGACTTTGTCCTTCATGCCGCTGCCGAAGCCGCAGAGCTTGTCTTTGAGACCGAAGCCCTTGAAGCAGCCGCCGCCGCAAGCCGGAGCACAAGCGTCGTTGCCGCAACCCGCCGAGCCGCAACCGTTCGTTGCGCCGCAGCCGCCGTTGCCGTTCGAGACGAGCACTTGCTGTTCGACGACCGTGGCGACCATCTTGCAAACGTTGACGGTTTCGGTGCTGCAAACCGGGACGCACACGGTGCGGGTCGCTTGGTAAGGCACCGACTTGCACACGTTGACGGTGCAGGTCTTGGCGACCACTTCGGACACGCACTTGGTCTTGCAAACCGGGACCATGGTCGTGACGCATTCCTTGACGCAGGTCGTCACGGGGCACATCGTGGTGACGCATTCTTTAACGCAGGTCGTGACGGGGACTTGGATCGTCCTGGTCACGCATTCGTAGCTGCAAACTTGCTTGGTCACCGGGACGCAGTGGGCGACCTTCTTGCAAACCGTGACCGGTTCGCAGACGGTTTCGCAAACGCGTTCTTTCTTGCACGTCATGACCGTCTTCGGGCACGGGACGTGGCAAGGATCACAGAAGCCTTTGAAGCGGTCGCACAGGCCGGGGCCGACTTCCTTGCACACCGGCGTCGAGACCCACTTCTTGACCGTCCGGGACTTCATTTCCGTGACGGATTCGGTCGTGTAGTGGGTTTCGTTGACGGTGATGGTCTTCGTCACCGGGACCTTTTCGGTCACGGTGCGGGTTTCCATCGTCGTCACCGGCTTGCTGACCCAACTGGTCTTGGCTTGCATCGTGGTAACCGGCTTGCTGACCCAGCTCGTGCGGGCTTCCATGACGGTTTCCGAAACCATCCGGTTGACCGTCACGTTGTGGGTCTGCTGCTCGGCGACCATCTCGTTCTTGTAGGCCGTGAACGATTCCGTGCGCAACTCGTTCTTCCAAACGTTGCGCGTTTCGGCGACCGTCGTCGGCACCATCACCGTCGTTTTGACGGTTTGGTACGTCGGGCCGCAGCCGCCCGTCACGACGCCGGGCATCGCGGCCGGCGGGGTCGTGGGGACTTCGGTCATGCCCGCAGGTTTTTTGTCGTCCGGCTTCTTGTCGTCGGCTGCGAACGAGGTCGAGGCCCCGAACACGCCGGCGAACACCGCCGTCATCGTACACACCTTCAGCCAACGCATACTCATGATCCGCTCCGATTCGGGTTCTCGCACCGTCCCCGTCGCCGTGCCCGCCTTTCCGTTAGGCGGTCCCCACAGCGACGGTGTCCGACATGCTGGTAGTAAGATGCCTTACGGAGGGGGTTTGGCCAAGCGGAGAGGGCACGGTAAGCCTGAAAAACAAGCCGTGCGTGGGGCACTTCCGACGTTTGAGCCGGGAGGATCGAGGTTCCGCAACTTGCCGGTGAGCTAAACTCGACGGGTTGCGCCGCTTGGCGCGAGCAGATAATAGGGATGCGCGAAACCCTGCCGGTTGCGAAGGGGCATGCGGCGAGCTTTGGGCAATCTGGCCCAAGCGATCTACCCGCGGACTCGGGGCGGTATAACGGGAGTTGGCCGGGTGGGGAAAGTGTATGAGTGGATCAGTGGGGAATAGCGACGAACGAGGCACCAGGCTAGCCCCGTGGTGTTCCACCCGGAGAAGTACGGATGAAAAGGCCCGATTGACAACCCCCATCAAGTCAACAAGCGACAAGTAGCAGTTTTCACCACAGAGTCACTGAGAACACAGAGAACACAGAAAAAGCAAAAAAGGGAACACCGATTATCGCCTTTGTTTGTTTCTCTGTGCACTCTGTGACTCTGTGGTGAAAATTCTCATCTCGTCTCGCATCGAACACCACCGGGACAAGCCCGGTGGCTCGCCAATAATCTTGAAGATCACGAGCCACCGGGTTTATCCCGGCGGTATTCAAAACAAACCCACCGGCATAAGCCCGGTGGTGTCTGATCGGAGGAACCCACTGGGACAAGCCCGGTGGCTCGTGAGGTACAAGATTCATTTTTACAAGACAAGTAACGAAAAAACCCCGGCATGCGGCCGGGGTTCGTTGCACGGCACGTAGCGCCATGGCTCAGGCTTGGCTCTTGGCCAGCGCGTCCAATTCCGAGACGTGCTTGCGGCATAGCGGCAAGAACTGCGAGCGGAACACCTCTTTGCACTCGGCGTTCACATCGACATTCGCCAACGCTTCTTCATACTCGCTGATGCCGTGCTGTTCGCCTTTGGTCAGCGCCGTCAACACCGTTTCCGGCCCAACGAGTTTCGCGGTGCCCGTCACGGCCCCGGCGAAGGTGCCCCACGAACCCGAAGTGGTCGTCGGCTCGCCGCCGAAATCGATCACCCGCTTCGTCAGCGATTTCACCGCTTGCGCGTGCTCGTCGCGGATGCGGCGCAAATCGGATTCGCCCGGCTTGCCTTCGAACTTCGCGATGGCTTGCTCGTAGGTTTCCACGGCGGAAATTTCGCCGCGGAGGAGTTGATTCAACGCATCGACATCGCAGTTTTTGTCCGGACTTTTCATCGGTGGCTCTCATTGGGAAGGCCGGGCGCCCATCGCCCGTGTCTCGGTTGCGTGTCGCAAGTGGTGTGCCGAAACGGCGGGCCACCGTGTAGACTGGATCCATGAAAACCTTCCCACTCGCCGCGTTGCTACTGATTTTCCGCCGGTCCGGCCGCCGTCGACTGGCAAGTGGGGACCATCGAATCGGATGCCGACTTCCGAGGGTTGAGCGTCGCAAGTGACAAAGTCGTTTGGGTCAGCGGCACCCGAGGCACCGGACCGGACTGCGAGAAGCTAGAATTGCGCGACGTCGAATCCGAATTCGGGCGAAGGCTGGGCCACCGGCTCGAAGGGCCGCATCGCGAAGTACGGGATGGGAGAGAAATGAGGCGAGAGGCGGGGCGGCCGCGGGGGGGGGGGGGGGGGTGTGTCTACGCTTTATAACAACCCACCCCCGGCCCGCGCGCCCGGCAGGTAA